>JAYVMQ010000044.1:0-12935 GCA_043758855.1 Chloroflexota bacterium | reverse complement strand
CTCGCCGACGATCGTCGGGTTGGAGGTCGCCCCGACCGCGCCGTTGGCGGTCGCGTACTCGAGTTCGGCGACTGAGCACGAATCGTTCCAGTACTCGGTGGGGGTCGTCCGGGCCATCCGGGCGAGCGGGGTGTCTGTCATGGCGTCCATGATCGGTCTCCAGCCGACGACGAAGGTCAGCGCGGCGCGTTCGGGTCCCAGTCCATGAGCCAGGCGTGGTCCGGGTCGAGGGTGAAATGCCACAGTCGGGTCGGCCCGGCCATGACGTTGAGGTAGTAGCAGTCGTAGCCAGGGGGGACTCCCACCGGATGGTATCCCCGCGGGACGAGGACCGCGTCGCCGTCCATCGGGGTGAGTGTCTCGTCGAGCGAGCGGTCCGTCGTGTAGACCCGCTGGGACGCGAACCCCCGCGGCTTCGCGAACCGGTAGTAGTAGAGCTCCTCCAGCAGACTCTCGCGGGGCTGATCCTCGGTGTCGTGCTTGTGCGGTGGATAGCTCGACCAGTTCCCGCCGGGGGTGAGGACCTCGACAAGGATGAGTCGTCCTGCCGAAGCGTCCGGCGGCAGGAGATGGCGGACGGTCCGCGCTGTGTTTCCGGAACCGCGAGCCTCGACCCGCATGGACGCCGGCTCGATCAGGCGGGTCTCGCGCAGGTCGCCAGCGGGTGCTGCCGCGATCGCGACGAGCGCCGCGCCGAACGCCTCGACCTCGACGGTCGCCCCCGGCTCGACCAGGACGACCGGCGCTGGGATGGCGTCGAAGACGGACGCGCGGCTGCCGAGCTGGCCGAACGATCGCCCACCGATGCGGACCCGGCAGGCGCCCTCGAGCACGATCACGCCGACCTCGCGCGCATCGGCCGGGCGGCGCAGGACCTGCCCGGCCCGGAGCCGGTGGGCAGCGAAGCCGATCCACGACCAGCCGATCCCGCCCGGACCGGGCGCGAAGTCGGTGGGCTCGACACGGATCGTCGTCCCGTCAGGTCCGGGCGGCGCCGCTCGGCGAAGGAGGTGGCTCATCGTCCGCTCGCCTACCGCCTCAGATCCCGAACCGGCGCAGGTACTCGCGGTTCCGGCGCTGGGTTGCCACGACCGTCTCTGGTGTATCCGCCGCCCGCAGGAACTGGTCCTGTTCGATGACGAGCCAACCCTTGTAGTCATACTGGCGCAGCGCCTCAATGACCGAGTCGACGCCGGAGTCGCCCAGGCCGAGCTGGCAGAAGACGCCTCGGCTCAGCGCTTCCTCGAGCCCCTTGCCCTCGGCCTTGACCTCGTCCATGACCCGGGTCGTGCAGTCCTTGATGTGGACATGCCGGATGAGCTCGTGATAGTCGTGCACGGCCTGTGTGGGATCCGCGCCCCCGAACCGGAAGTGGCCAGTGTCCAGGCAAAGCCCGAGAAGAGAAGGGTCGAGCCGATCCAGCACCCGGGCGATCTCGTCGGCGGTCTCGATATACGTTCCGGCGTGGGGGTGGAGGACCACCTCAAATCCCTCGGCGCGACAGATCTCGGCCGCCCGATGCAGATTGGCAATGAGGGCCTCGAACCGGTTGGCTGGGAGCCAGGCCTCCGGATGCTCGGGAATCCGACCGGAAAACGCCAGGCGCTCGGGTTCGTCGAACTGGTCGCACAGGATGGCGAACGGCCGTGAGCCATCCGGCGCGCCGTCGCGGATGAGACGGAGGCTGTCCCGCAGCCACGCGCGGTCTTCCGCTGCGCGCTCGTTGCGGCTGAGGTGCTGCGGCAAGAACGACCCGACGAGCTGGAGCCCGCGCGCCGACAACCGCCGGTGCACCTCCTCGGCGTCGCCCAGGAAACCGGGCGGGCCGAGTTCCGTCCCCTCGAAGCCGATGTCCACCATCCAGTCGAGCATGTCGTCCGGCCCTGGCATCCAGGCGTCGTCGACGATGATCTCGTCCACCCCGAAGGAGACCGGGGCACTGGCCACGCGCAGGCGTTCAGCTGCCACGAAGGCCTCTGCGAGGATGACGGGCCGCCGCGACCTGCCCGCAGCCGCACGACCGACGGACAGCGAGCTCCATCGAGATCCGGATATCCATCGGTCCTGCCGCCGTGTGCTCCAGGGCGCGGAGGACCATCGACGCGGCGAGATCGCCGATCTCCCGATCACGGCGGACGAGCGCCGTGAGCGGTGGGTCGAGAAGAGGTGCGGCACCTGTGTCGTCGAAGCAGACGATCGCGACCTCATCTGGCACCGCGACGCCGTGGGCGCGCAACTCGCTCAGGCCACCGAGCGCCATATCGGCGCATGGGTAGACGATCGCGCTCACTGGGTCCTCCATTTCGAGCAGCGCCGCGGTCTCGCTGTGACCTGCCGCTTCGGTCCAGTCGCCGCGCCGAACGCATCGCGGGTCGATCACAAGGCCATTGCCGAGCATGCCGAGCTGGTAGCCGGCCAGTCGCTCCGCACCTGAGGTTTCGGTCTCGATGCCGCCTACGTAACCGATCCGGCGGTGGCCGTGCACCGCGGCCAGGTGCCCGACGAGGAGCTGGATTCCGGCGGCGTTGGCAAGCGTGATCCGCCCTGCGCCCACCCCGTCGAGGACGTTGTCGAAGAGCACGATCGGGAGGCCATAGCGCCGTTCGATCGAGCGGATGACCGACACGTCGCCGGCCGACGAGCACAGGATGATCCCATCGACGCGTCCGGCCGCCAGGGCATGCAGCGCCGACCGCTCTCGGTCCGGGCGTTCGTCGGTGTCCATCAGCGTGATCTGGTAGCCGGCCGCTCGCAGTCGATCCTGCGCACCCTTGAGGGCGTTCGCATAGAAGCTCGAGCTGATGTCCGGCACGATGAACCCGATCATCTTCGTCGCGCGCGTCCGCAGCGTCTGCCCAGCCGGCGATGGCTCGAAATCAAGGTCGGCCGCCACCCTCCGAACACGGTCGCGTGTCTCCCTCGCTACGCTGCCTCGGCCGGATAGTGCCCGGGATGCGGTCGCTACCGAGACGCCGGCAACCCTCGCCACATCCGCAAGCCTGGTGGACGGCGTGATCACTTGACGGCGCCCATCGTGAGTCCTCGCACGAGGTGCTTCTGGACGAAGATCGAGAACACCACGATAGGCAGCGCCCCGATCACGCCCGCGGCGCTCATCGCGCCCCAGTCGACGTTGATTCGACCGATCAGCGTGGCAGCGCCGATCGGCATCGTCTCGGCGGCGGGCGTCGACGTGAGGACCAGCGCGAACAGGAATTCATTGTAGGTGGTGATGACCGCGAAGATGCCGGTCGCGACCAACCCGGGGGCCGCCAACGGCAAGACGATGCGTCGGAACGCGGTGAACCGCGTATCGCCGTCGACCATGGCCGCCTCCTCGAGATCGACGGGGATTTCGCGGAAGAAACTCTCCATCATCCAGACAACGATCGTCACATTGAATGTGGCGTAGACGATGATCAGGCTCAGCTGCGTATTGAGCAGGCTCAACTGCTCGGCTACCAGGAAGATCGGCACGATGATGACGATTGGCGGCAGCAAGCGAACCATGAGCAGGCCGAACCCTACATAGCGCTGCATCCCGGCCCACAGGCGGAACCTGGCCAGCACGTAGGCCGCCATTGTGCCGAGCGCCAGCGCCACGGTGACGCTGAGCGTCGTGACGATGATCGAGTTGGCGAGATACGCGCCGAACTGGCGGCCCGCAAACAGGCTGACGTAGTTCGCCAACGTCAGTGCCTCCGGCAGCAGCGAGGCGTCCTGGGTGATCTCGCGGTTGCTCTTGACGGACGTCAGCACCATCCAGACGAGTGGCGTCACCGCGAAGACGATCGCGCCCAGCGTGGTGATGCCCCACGCAATCCGAGCGACCGCGCTGCGGGTCATTGGCCCGACCGCCGCATCAGCCCGACGGCGAAGCCGGCCCCGACCAGCACGACGAGCGCCACCATGAAGAGCATCGCTGCTGCGTAACCGGTTTGCTGGAACTGGAAGAACGTCTGATACCCGTAGATCGAGATGAGCTGCGTCGATGTTCCCGGGCCGCCGCGGGTCAGGACATACACTTGGTCGAAGGTCGTGAGCGCTTCGATCGACCGGAGCGTGACTGCGACGAGGATCGTGGGTCGCAACAGCGGCAGGGTATGGTCTGTGAACGTGCGCCACGCGCCCGCGCCATCCACCCGCGCTGCCTCGAATGGCTCGACGGGCATCGACTGGATACCGGCCAGGAGGATGAGGAAGAGCAGGGGCGTCCATTCCCAGACGTCCAGGAACACGAGGCCCCAGAAGGCGCCCGTGCCGTTGCTGAGGATCTGCGGCGGATTGATGCCGAGCGCGTGCGCAAAGGACGCAAGCAGGCCGACGTCCGACGCATAGATGAGCCGGAACACGATCCCGACCACGACCGGCGTGACGATCATGGGCAGGATGAGCGTGGTCCGGATCCGCTGGATGAACCGGACCTCGCGGGCGCACAGGAGAGCGAGCCCGAGCCCGAGGACGGTCTCGATCGTGACGGCCAGCACGACGAAGCGCGCCGTCGTGAGAAGTGCCTCGATGAAGGCTGGGTCGGAGAACGCCTGTCGGTAGTTATCCAGGCCGACGGACCGCACGAGACGGCCGAACCGGAAGAAGCCCGTGCTTGATCGCAGTCCGTCGATCAAGGGGTAAACGATGACGCCGAGCACGAGAAAGAGCGTCGGCCCGAGCATGAGGTACGGCAGCACCCTGTCCAGTCCGGAGCCCCGGAGGGTCCGCCGGGCGGCACTCGGCGTCATCGGAATGGCCACGGGTCAGTAGTAGCCCTGCTGCGTCAGGTAGTCCTTGGCCTTGGCGGCGGCCGTGTCCATGGCGGCCCCGCCGCCACTGCCGGCAACCAAGGCGCCGTTCAACGCTTCGCCAATGATCGACTCGACCTTCGCCCAGTCCGGGGTTCGCGGTCGAGCCTGGGCTCCGGCGTTCAGCTGGGCCAGCGCGACCGGAAGGAGCCGATGGTCCTTCACGGCCTGGGTGTCCCCGAATGCCGGGGTTTTGACGGGCAGGTCGCCCGACCGTGCGAGCGCGGCCTGCACGTCGTTGGTGGCGAACCACTGCATGAACGCGATCGCGTTGTCCTTGTTCGGGGCTGACGCACTGACGCCGTGGATGAAGATCCCGATCTGGGCGATGGCGGATTCCTGCTTCGGCACGACCCCGAAGTCGAGCTTGCCGACGACTTTCGACTGCGTCGGGTCGTCCGACTTGATGGCGTTGCCGGAGTACTGGATGATCGCCGCCGCGTTGCCGCCGAGGATCGCTGCGCCCTCCTGATCTGAGTCGAATTCGGCGACCCCTTTGGGCGCGAGCGACTTCAGCTTTCCGACGAAGAAGTCGGCGGCCGCCTTGCCCCTGTCGGAGTTGAAGATCGGGTTCCATTTGTCGTCGAAGAAATCAGCGCCGAATGAGCGGAAAACGGGGTAGAACGATGTGACGATCGGGTTTCCCTTGACGCCACGGAAGACGAATCCGTACTTGATCTTGCCGCTTGCCATCGCGGCCTGACCGACACTCACGAGCTCATCCCACGTCGCTGGGGCCGTCGCGAAGACGTCGTTCCGATAGGTCAGCGTCTGGAGATCGCCGATCGTCGGAAGCGCGATGAGCTTCGGCGTCGCGCTCTCAAAGCCCTTCACGCGTGGGCCCGTTCGTGGCGGCCAGAAGCCTAGATCGGCGAATGGCCCCGGGTAGTCGGCATCCATCGTGATGCCGTGCGGTCCGAGGTCCTCGAGGATGCCCGCCGCGGCGTACTGGGGGATCCAGGGGTCGTCCATGATGTAGATGTCGTACTGGCCGGCCTTCGACTGTCCATCCTGGAACGCCTTCCCGAAGAAGGAGTCGTACGGCTCGGTCAGGAACTCGACTTTGATCCCGGTCGCCGCTTCGAACATCGGCAGGATCGTCTGCTTGAATGGCGTGAGCGCCCCATCCTCGAAAGCCCCGATGACGAGCTTCCCACCAGGCGACGGGGCGACGCTGGCACTTGCCGCCGATGGGGCCGCTGCCGACGCAGAGGGCGGGGCCGACGAAGCCGCACTGCTGCTGCATGCCGTTAGCAGCGCGCCCGACGCGGCGACGCCGCCCACCGCGGCGCCGAGACGCAGCACGTCCCGACGTGTCAGATGGCGGTTCAGAAAGGTGTCCTCACTCATGACGTCGCTCCTCCTCAAGGGTCGCCGGCTGCGAGCCGACGCGATGGACCGCGGTTGTTCCACTGCCGTCAAAAAAGCAGGCCTTCGCCGGATCGACGCGCACGCCGACCGGAGCGCCGAGCGGGGCCGTCCACCCTCGGTCTGCCCGGACCGTGACTCGGGAGTCGCCGATAAGCACCTCCACAAACACTTCGTCGCCCATCGGTTCGACGACATAGACTGTCGCCGGGAGCGTTCCCGGCTCGCCGGATGGCGCGAGTTCGAGGTCGCGCGCTCGCACCCCGAACTGCTCGACACGTGCCGCGGCACATGCCTCGTAGCGGTCTCCGAGTGGGACCGATACGCCATTTGTGGCCATCGCGCGTCGCTCCGGATCGATTGCCAGGCCAAGGATGCTCATCGGAGGGTTGCCCACAAAGCTCGCCACGAAGCGGTTCGCCGGCCGGTCGAAGATCTCCTGCGGCGGCGCGTGCTGCTGCACGACCCCGTCGCTGATGAGGCACACCCGGTCGGCCATCGTGAGTGCCTCGGCCTGGTCGTGCGTTACATAGACGGTCGTCGCGCCCAGCCGCTGTTGGAGTCGCCGGATCTCGCCACGCATGCTGATCCGGAGCCTTGCGTCGAGATTGGACAGTGGCTCGTCCATCAGGAATGCGGCCGGCTCGCGGATGATGGCTCGCGCGAGGGCGATCCGCTGACGCTGGCCACCCGATAGCTGTCGTGGCTTCCGGGACAGGAGGTGTCCGACCTCCAGCGAATCAGCCACGGCTGCGACGGCGACCGCGCGCTCGTGCGCGGGGACACCACGGATCTTCAGTGGGTAGCCGATGTTGTCCTCGATCGACATGTGCGGATAGAGTGCGTAGCTCTGGAAGACCATGGCCACGTCGCGCTCCCGGGGGGAGAGGGCCGTCACGTCCCGGCCGCCGATCAGGACTTTTCCCGCCGTTGGCTTCTCCAGCCCGGCGATGATCCTCAGGGCCGTGGTCTTGCCGCAGCCGGACGGGCCAAGGAGCACAACGAACTCCCCATCTCGTGCCGTGAGCTCGAGCGACTCGAGGACGCGAACGCCATCGAAGCGCTTCTCGATGCCGGACAGCTGGACCTCAGCCATGCGCCATCAGAGCGCCAACGCGCCCTTGAGGGTCTCAACCGATCGTGTGATGCACGCCTCGGGGCTGAGCGAAGGATCTTCATGTTCGATCGAAACGACGGAGTCGTGGCCGACCGCCCGCAGGGCCTTGATCAAGCGCGACCACGTCGCCACATCGTGACCATCGCCGATCGCCGAGAAGTGCCACGGCGCCCAACTCGCATCCACCGGGAATCGGTGGTCCATGACGCCGTTGAGGGCGATCCGGTCCGGGTAGAGGGTGGTGTCCTTGCCGTGGCACCAGCCGATCACCGGCCCCAGAGCCTCGATGACCCGGATGGGGTCCGCGCTCTGCCACCAGAAGTGGCTCGGGTCGAGGTTCACGCCGATGTTGTCGCCGCAGTAGGCACGGAGTGCGCGGTACGACTCCAGGCTCCAAACAGACACGCCTGGGTGCAGTTCCAGGCAGACTCGCACGTCGGGCGCCGCGCTCGACATCCAGTCCGACATGGCGCGCCAGTACGGACCCACCTCGGTCTCCATCTGCCACTGCCAGATGGGTTCGTCGTCATTGCAGATCGACCACAGGCCGAAGACGCCGATGGGACCGCCCGCCCGTCCGCCCGGGCTGCCCGCCATCGTCACGACGCGGTCGATCCCGAGGAGCGCGGCCAGTTCGATCGCGCCCTTGAGCGCCTTTTGCGCCTCGGCACGAGCGGCCGGATTGGGGTGGAGCGGATTGCCCGCGGCGTTGACCGCGCTGAACCGGATCCCGGCGTCGTCGAGGTCGCGCCGCAGCTCGTCCCGCGCCGCCGGGTCGCCCAGCAGGGCCGCCAGGTCCAGGTGAGTCCGAGCGCCCCACGTGCCCACGCTCATCTCCACGTCCGTGATGTTGTGTTCGGCGGACCATGCGAGCGCATTGCGTCGCGAGAGGTGCTTGAGCCCATCGGTGAAGAGTCCGATCCGCATGAATACCTCCGTTGCTGTGGTGATCCGCCAGGTTCAGGACGGACGATGTTGGTGATCCGCAGCGAGCCGGAACGCCCCCAGCAGGGCAGCCAGGTCGTCGCGCGCGGCCTCCACCGTCGCCCGCACGGGGAAGCCAGCGGTGATCGCAGCATGGAACCCCCGCAGCTCGTTCCGAAAGGCCTCTTCGTACGACACGCGATGGTCGATCGTCTCCAGCCCGGCGACGGTGCCGTCCGACCGGCGTTCGATGAGGCGGGTGGGATGGTGTCGCAGGTAGGGGGCCGGGAAGGTGAGCTCGATGATCCGGTCTCTGCAGTAGGCCGTGACACGCTCGCGGTAGTCGGCCACGCCTGGCAGGTTCAGGTGCTCCAGATGCGCCCGCCCGTCGCCAGGCAGAGTCCAATCGAGGCTCACTCCGCGTCCGCCGTCGAAGTACGCCGCATCGGCGAGCGGGAGGGGAGCGGCGATGCCAAGCGAGCGCAGCAGGTGGTGGGCGAGGCTGACGTCGTGGACGAGCGCGCCAAGGTAGGCTTCGAAGGCACGCGACTGGGCCGCATCGGGTTCGGCGCCGAGCGCTTCGCGAACGGCTTCGCGACCACGACGCTGAGTCGCCTCGATGAGGTCTCTCGGGACGTCGCGACCCACGGCAAGCCCCAGATGGTCGACGAACGGCGCCTGATCGGGATCGTTGACCTCGACCGACAGGTAGACCAGCTCGGCCCCGTCGAGCCGCTCGATCATCCGCTCAACGGCGGGGTCGTAGAGCTTCATGTAGCCGCATTGCACGACACGATCGCCCCGGGCGGCGAGGATCTCGTCGCATTCGACAAGGCTGAGGGCCAACGGCTTCTCGCACAAGACGTGCAGGCCAGCACGCAGGGCGGTCAGGACCGAACCTCGATGTGCGGGATCCGGCACGGCGATGATGACCGCGTCCAGGCCCAGCGCAAGCGCGTCCTCGAGGGTGGCGCACGTGTGTGGGACGCCATAGCGTGCCGCGACCGCCGCACGAACGGACGCCGATGGGTCGGCCACGGCGACGAACTCGAACCGGTCCCGATCGTCCCACAGGCTGGGAGCGTGACCCGCCTGCCCGACGAGCCCTGCCCCGAAGAGCGCGACGCGAAGCCGCGTCAACCGGCCCTCATCATGGGATCCCTGCGACTGGTCCGGAGCCATACGCCGCAACCTCGATCAGCGCCCAGCCGCGCTCCTGGAGTAGCGATGAGAAGTAGGACGCGGGGGTCGGGATGGTGTCTGCTGAGCGGCGAGTGTAAACGATTCCATCGCGGTGTCAATGGCATCGCCGGATGCTTATACGTCGATCGGCCGGCCCTCGCGCATGGAGCGATCGGCGGCCAGCGCGATGCCCAGCGCGGCCTTGCCGGCCGATGCCGGCACGTCTACGGGCCGGTTCTCCAGGATCGCCCGGACGAACCCGCGCGTTTGCGCGGCATAGGCGACTTCGAAGCGCGGAAAGGACGGATCCGCGCTGTCCATGGCCACAGCGCCGGCCGCCGCTCCACCGCCGCTCGACACGCCTTGGCCGACCGGCAAGTGTCCGACCCAAACCGAGCCTCCGGTGGCCAGCACCTCGGTCCGAACGTCCTCGCCATAGGTCGTCGTCCGTGCCAGCTCGACCGTCCCTGTCCCGCCACCGGCAAAACGCAAGTTCACCACGGCGCTATCGACGTCGCCGACAGTGGCGAGCGCGGGGTACGCCACACTCGACCCGTACGCGTGGACCTCCACGACCTCGTCGTCCATCAGCCAACGGGCGAGGTCGAACTCGTGGATGCCCATGTCGACCATGATCCCGCCGCTGACCTTCGGGTCGGCAAATGACAGCGGAGGCGGCTCCGCATCGAACTGGAGCGACTTGAACAGGATCGGGCGTCCGTAGGCACCGGAGGCGAGCCGGGCCTTGGCGCGCGCGTAGTCAGGATCCCACCGGCGCATGAAGCCGACCTGCAGCCGGACGCCGGCCGAGTCGGCGGCCGCGATCGCAGTCATCGTGTCAGGCATCGAGAGCGCGATCGGCTTCTCGCACAGGATGTCCTTGTGGGCAGCGGCCGCAGCCCGGATCACGTCGAGGTGCCGGTTCGATGCAACCGCGATGAGCACTGCGTCGAGATCCGGCGCATCGAGCAGCTCGTCGATGGAGCCGAAGACAGGCGGTCCGCCGACCTCGTCCGACAGTCGCCGGCCGACCGCGACGTTGAGGTCGGCGATCCCGACGAGCCGCGCCTCGGGTACGCCCCTGGCGATCAGTCGGGCGTGGATCGAGCCCATCCGCCCGGCGCCAACGAGCCCGATCCCGATCCAGGCGGCGGCCATCCCCTCACTCCTTCCATTGCGCTCTCGATCAAAATGTGCCGGTCCGCGTCAGACGAACCGGCGCTCGGTCGCGACGCGCTCCTCATAGGTCGTGCGGGCGTTGCGGACCGACTCCGACGTGGAGATCTCAGCGACTGGTACGTCCCACCAGCCGTCGTAGCTGGGTACTTCGACGCTTGGATCCACCTCGGTGACGATGACCGTCGTGCGGGCGCTCAGCCGGGCGGTCGCGAGGGCGGCCTCGAACGAGGCCGGGTCGCCCGCGACAATGACGTCCGCCCCCAGACTTCGAGCGTTGGCTGCGAAATCGAGCGGGAGCGTTTCACCAGTGAGGGCGCCCGTGACCGGGTCACGGAAGCGGAATGCGTTGAACGCGTTGTGGCCGCCGCAGGCGTCAGACAGGTTCTGGATGCACTGGTAGCCGTGGTTGTCGAGGAGGACGACGGTCAGCTTGCGGCCTTCCTGCACGGCTGTCGCGAGTTCTGCCGAGAGCATCAGGTATGAACCGTCCCCGACCATGATGTAAACCTCTGCGTCCGGTGCGGCCATCTTCACGCCGAGGCCACCGGCGATCTCGTAGCCCATCGTGGAGTAGCCGTACTCGAGGTGATAGTCGAGCGGTCGGTCGGTCCGCCACAGCTTGTGGAGGTCTCCCGGCAGCCCGCCCGCGGCGGCGACGACGACGTCCCCCGGCCGGGCCGACTCGTTCACCAGCCGGATCGCCTCCGGCTGTGAGACGTGGACGGGGCTCTTGAGGTGGAGGACGCGGTCGACCTCAGCGTTCCAGGCGGTCCGGAGGTGTTCCGCCAGCGCCCGGCGATCCAGCTCGACGCCAGCCCAGCCGCGCGCCTCGAGGGCAGCACCGAGTTCCTCGATCCCGACCCGCGCGTCGGCGACAAGCGGGAGCGCGGCGGCCTTCGCGGTATCCAGCTCGGCGACATTGAGCGCGACGAACCGGACGTCGGGGTCCTGCCAGGCGGTCCAGCTCGCGGTCGTGAAGTCGGCCAAGCGGGTCCCGATCGCGAGGACGAGATCCGCGTCCCGGGCGAGCCGGTTGGCGCCGGAGCCACCGGTCACCCCGATCGGGCCAAGCTGGAATGGATGATCCCACGGGAGCGAGCCCTTGCCCGCCTGGGTCTCGACGACCGGCAGACCAAACCGCCGGGCGAAGCGGTCGAGCGCCTCGCTTGCGTCGCTGTAGAGGACGCCACCGCCGACGACGACGAGCGGACGGCGGCTGGCAACGATGAGTTCCGCTGCTCGCGCGAGGGCGGCACGGTCGGCCCGGGCCCGCGGGATCCTGTGGACCCGCGCCTCGAACAACTCGGCCGGGTAGTCGAACGCCTCCGCCTGGACGTCCTGGGGCAGCGCCAGAGTGACCGCGCCGGTATCGGCAGGGGAGGTGAGGACCCGCATCGCCGCTGGGAGGGCGCCCACGAGCTGCTCCGGCCGGTTGATCCGGTCCCAGTAGCGGGAGACCGGGCGCAACGTGTCATTGACCGATACATCCTGGCTCTCCGGCCGCTCGAGCTGCTGCAGAACCGGGGCGACCCGGCGTGTCGCGAAGATGTCGCCCGGGAGGAGGAGGACCGGCAGACGGTTGACCGTGGCGACGGCGGCGCCGGTCACGAGGTTCGTCGCGCCCGGCCCGATCGATGTCGTACAGGCGAACGCCCGGAGGCGGCGGCTCCGCTTCGCGAACGCCACGGCCGTGTAGACCATCCCCTGCTCGCTCCGCGCCTGATGGTAGCGGAACCGGTCGCCGACGGCTTCGAGAGCTTCGCCGAACCCGGCGACATTGCCGTGCCCGAAGATCCCGAGGATCCCCTCGAAGAAGCGGTGTTCGACGCCGTCGCGCTCGACGGACTGAGCGATGAGGTAGTTCACGACCGCCTGAGCGGCCGTCAGTCTTCGGGTTCGGGGCATGCTCGGTTCCGTTAGTGGGTCGGCGGCCGTTCGCCGGCTGAGGCGCTGACCGGCCCTCGCCAGCGAAGCGTAATCGATTCCACGCCGGGGTTTCACAGTAGCTCGCGTTGGAGAGCGTCCATCAGCCGTGTCGAGAACCGGCCGTGGAGCCGACCGCGGCGGTACACCAGCAGGAAGTTGTGGCCCTGATCGTTGAGGACCCAGACCACGTCGGCCGCGGCGACGGCCGCCATCGACTACGGCCGAGCCGAGCTGGCCGAACCACGCGTCCCAGGCGGCCCTCACCTGGGCCCGCGATTCCGGTGCCCAGGCGCCCAGGCGCTCGATCGCCCTGTGGCATCGGCAAGCGCGACTGCCGAAGCTCAGTTCGGGGTCGTGGCCTTCATTCGCGATCGGACGCGTGCGCCCGGCGACATTCCCGGTCCCGGTCCGGCGGTCCCGGCCAGACTCGCCTCGAGCCG
>JAYVMQ010000043.1:0-3858 GCA_043758855.1 Chloroflexota bacterium | reverse complement strand
AACGAGGGGCGGGGAGGCAAGGTAGCTGGCCCGGACGAGCGGATGGATCCGACCCTCAAAGTTGCGGTTGCCCGACAAGACGGCCGCCACGACGAGGTCGTTCTCCTCGACGGCCCTCGCGACCGGTGCGTCGAGCGGGCCGCTGTTGCCGATGCAGGTCGTGCAGCCGTAGCCCGCCACGGCGAAGCCGAGCGTCTCCAGGGGCTCGAGCAGGCCCGCGCCCCGCAGGTACTCGGTCACGGCGCGCGAACCGGGCGCCAGGCTGGTCTTGACGGTCGGCGGGACAGTCAGGCCGCGCGCGACGGCGTTTCGGGCAAGCAGGCCGGCCGCAACCATCACCGTCGGGTTAGACGTGTTGGTGCAGCTGGTGATGGCCGCAATGGCGACCGAACCAGTTGAGACATCGACTGAACGACCGGCCGCCTCGACTCGCACGGTCGGATAGCGCGCCTCGGCGGCAGCCAAGCTCGCCTGGCTCGATGCCGAGCTCGCGGAATCACCCGAGATCGCCGCTGCCGGCGCGACCAGACCCGCCGGGTACGCCGCTCGGAAGCCGGACTTCAGATCGCGCAAGGCCACGCGGTCTTGCGGTCGTCGGGGTCCTGCCAGCGAGGGTTCGACCGAGGCGAGGTCCAGTGTCAGGAGCGCGTCGAAGGCGGGCGTGACGCCGGGCAGACGCCATAGACCTTGTTCCCTGGCGTAGCGCTCGACGAGGGCCACCTGGTCTTCCGCTCTGCCCGTCAGGCGCAGGTAGGCGAGGGTTTCGGCGTCGATCGGGAAGAGCGTCGCCGTGGCCCCGAACTCGGGCGACATGTTGGAGATCGTGGCCCGGTCCGCCAGCGTGAGACCGGCCAGACCATCGCCGCTGAACTCAACGAAGGACCCGACCACGCCATAGGAGCGGAGCATCTGAGTGACGACCAGGACCAGATCCGTGGCCGTGGCGCCTTCCGGCAGCGCGCCCGAGAGCCGGACGCCGATCACCTTCGGCATCGGCTGGTAGAGCGGCTGGCCGAGCAGCACCGCCTCGGCCTCGATGCCACCGACGCCGTAGCCGAGGACGCCTAAGCCGTTGATCATCGTCGTGTGGGAGTCGGTCCCAACCAGAGTGTCGGGGAAGGCGATGGCAGCACCGTCGGTGTCGGTTCCGTGGGCGATGACACTTGCCAGGTACTCGAGGTTGACCTGGTGGACGATGCCGGTGCCGGGCGGGACGACGCGGAGGTAGTCGAAGGCGGTCTGCGCCCAGCGGAGCAGCTGATAGCGCTCACCGTTGCGCTCGAACTCGCGGGAGACGTTGAAGGCCAGGGAATCCGGCGTACCGTAACGATCGACCTGGACCGAGTGGTCGATGACCAGGTCGGCTGGGACGAGCGGGTTCACGCGAGCCGGGTCGCCGCCCAATTCGGCCATGGCGTCGCGCATCGCCGTGAGATCCACGACGGCCGGGACGCCCGTGAAGTCCTGCATGATGACCCGGGCCGGCAAGAACGGGATCTCGGCCTCGGTGGTGGCCGCGATACCCGGCTTCCAGGCAGCAAGCGCCACCACATCGGACTCGCGAACGATGCCTCCGCCGGCGTGCCGCAGCACGTTCTCGAGCAGGATCTTGATCGTCACCGGGAGGAGGACCAGATCGAGTCCGGCCACGACGCCGCTGGCGGCCAGGGCGGCAAGACCGTAGAAGGCCGGCATTCCTGGGCCCAGAGGGCCCCGGGCGCCGAATGGATCGCTGGTTGGCACTACAGCTCCTTGTTCGACGGCGTCTCGGCCAAAACCAGACCGGCCTGGCTCGACGCTGGACCGACCGGCGATTGATCGCCAGGACCCCGGCGTGGGAGCGCCTCTGCCGCCAGGGAACGCTAAACTCGGGCCGGCGGGTTCCACCCCGAGGGTCTCCGCTCGAAGGATAGCGCCGTTCGCGGGCAGGGAGGTCAGTCGCGTGAATACCGAGCGCGACGATGCGGGCCGCGATACGAGAGAGGTTATGAGCATGGCCGATGCCGAGCGCCGCGCGCCTCAGGCGATCGCCTGGCCAGGAGTGGGGATAGTCGGGGCCGGAGCCGCAGGGACCGCCTTGGGCGTGGTCATCAGCCGTTCGGGCTGGCCGGTCGTGGCTGTCGTGAGCCGCGACGCCACCCGGCGCGATCGGTTCCGCACCCTGGTGCCGGGCGCGCGGGCCTTCGCTGAGCCTGCGGCCATCCTCGACGTGGCCGACCTGATCATCGTCGCCGTGCCGGACGACGCCATCGCCCAGGTCGCGGGCCAGATCAGGCTGCGCCGCGGCCAGGCCATCGTTCACACGAGCGGCGCGGTGGGGGCCGAGGTGCTGGCCGAAGCCGTCATTGAGGGCGGTTCTATGGGCGGCTTCCATCCGCTTGTGTCGTTCACGTCGGACGTGGAGCGGTCTGTCGCCAGCATCGCCGGGGCGACGATCGCCATCGAGGGTGACGATCGGTTGGCGAGGCTGCTGGAGAATTTGGCCGAGGCTATCGGCGGCACCTCCATCCGGCTTCCCCGCGGCGCCAAGGCCGCCTATCACGCGGCAGCCGTCCTGGCCAGTGGCGGTTTCGTGGCTCTGCTCGACGCCATAGTGGCTGTCGGCGCAACCGCGGGCCTGGATGCGCGTGGCTCCCTGGCTGTCTACGGGCGTCTCATGGAGCAGACCCTGGCCAACGCTCGGGGCGTCGGCATCGCCGCCTCGCTCACCGGCCCGATTACCCGTGGCGACGTCAATACCGTGGCTGCTCACATTGCGGCTCTGAAGGCTCACGCCCCAGACGTCGTGGAGTTGTACCTGGCCACAGCTCGGCGCCAGCTTAGAATCGCCCAGGATCGGGGCTCGCTGTCGTCGGACCAGGCGGTCCGAGTCAGGGACGTCCTTGCAAAGGACGTCTGACCAGGTAGGATTGGCTGCATGAAGCAGAGCATTGCGGCGAAGCACGTGGCGTGGTCCTCAGCCCGCCTCATCCGCCCCGCAACCAGGGAGTGGGAGCGCCGCCTGGGCCTCCACTCCAGCCTCACGTTCCAGCGGGCTCCGACTCGCCAGACGATATTGCGCCCATCCCACGGCGGCCTCCAAGTGACCGGCTGGCGCCCCGTTACCCCACGCCGCAGCGCGCCCCAAAGTGGCCTTGTTCGCGCCTCCGTGAAGATCCACTGGACCGGCCCGGGACGGCCTCAAGCCGACCGCCGGTCGAGTCTGGCGCCGGCCTCGTGGCGAGGCTGACCACCGCTACCGCGACCTCTGCCGGCGGTATCGTCGTCCGTTACGTGGACTCGATTCCGCAGTTTGTCGTCGGTCGCCGCAAGCGGGAGCGGGATAATCAGACCTGGACGCTCCCCAAGGGAACTCCGATTCCGGGGGAGAGCCTCGAGGAAACGGCCTTGCGTGAAGTGTGCGAGGAGACCGGCCTGACCGTTCGCATTCTGGCGCCGTTGGACTCGATCGAATACACCTTTGTCCAGCGGCGCGAGCGGATTTACAAGACCGTCCACTACTTCATGATGGAGCCCACCGGTGGCGACCTCAGCGAGCACGACCGCGAGTTCGAGGAAGTTCGGTGGGTCTCGTTCGGTGAAGCGCCGACGCTACTCTCCTTCGAAACCGAGCGCTCTCTAGTGGAGTTGGCGGCGAACCATCTACCCGAAGAGGGCAGCTTGACCGGCGCGTCCCACTAGCCCGACCCGGACGGCCGCGACGGTCCTTTCGGCCGGCGACCACACCAGTACGAGCGGAGGTTGGCCCCGATGGCCCAGGTACATGACGCGCCGCTGGCGACACCGCTGGCCGATCGGCATCGGGCCCTCGGCGCCCGGATCGTGGAGTTCGGCGGCTGGCTCATGCCCCTCCAGTAC
>JAYVMQ010000042.1:0-12520 GCA_043758855.1 Chloroflexota bacterium | reverse complement strand
GCTGGGTGTCTCCCCGGCAACGCTCCGCCGCTGGAGCGATGCCGGCCGTCTCCGCGTCTTCACGACCCCCGGCGGTCACAGACGGTTCTCGCGCTCAGTGCTTCAGCGCCTCCTGCCGGCCGACCGCTCGCGGCGTCCGTCGCTCGGCATGTCCGGGCTGACTCCCGTCCGGATCGCGCGTTCATACCGTCGGGCGAGCCGTGAAGCCGCCGCCGAGCTGCCTTGGATTCCAGCCCTGACCGAGGAGCAGCGGGTCCAGTTTCGCGAGCGAGGGCACATCCTCGCGGCTGGGCTTCTTCAATACCTTGACGCTGCCGACCCGGAAATCGCCGAGCGTTGCCTGAAAGAGGCGTCGGTCATCGCGGCTGGGCACGGGCGGGCCGCGACCGAACTCGGTCTGTCGCTGAGCCAGACTGTCGAAGGTTTCCTCCGCTTCCGAGCCCCCTTCCTCCACGAGCTGGTTGTCGTGGCACGAAGACGCGGCTTCGACACGGGCGAAACAACGGATCTCATGGAGATGGCCGAGCGAGGGATTGACCAGCTCCTGGTGGCGACGATGACAGGCCACAGCGTTCACTCGGTGCAGGGTCGCCGCCGCGACACTCGCGCTGTCGCCGCGCTCACCGAACCCGCCGACAAGCGCGCACGGTAATGGCAACCGAGTCGGGCCGCCTCGTCGCGCTCGTGACGCATGCCCGGCACGTGCCTGCCGTTGAGCGCGAGCGTTTCGGTGTTGGCGCCCGCGAATGGTCCTCCCACCACGCCGGCTTCGTCCTCGAGACCTGCCATCGCGTCGAGGCGTACGCCGTCATCCACGAAGGAGAGACCGGCGACGCCCTCCATATTCCGGAGGGGGGCAGGCTCCACGTTGATGAGGCCGTCGTCCGTCATGTCGTCGCAGTCGCAGTCGGGCGAGATTCCATCGTCGTCGGCGAGGATCAGATCCTGCACCAGGTCCGGGAAGCCGTAGCCGGGGCTCACGGCAATGGGGCTGTCGATCCTGTCCTGAACCGGCTCTTCGCGCTGGCCCTCCGCGCGGGCCGGCGGGCTCGCTCCTGGCGTCAGGGTCGAGCGCCTTCTCTCGCCGACCTGGCGATCACGGCCATCGAACGTCGCACCGGGCCGCTTCGAGGTCAAAGCCTGCTGGTCGTCGGGTCCGGACGGATGGGCGAACTGGTCGCCCAGGCCGGGTTGGCCGCCGGCGCGATGGTGTCGATCGCCAGCCGGACCCAGACCCGGGCCGACGAGCTTGCCGTCCGACTCGGAGGGCATGCAGTGCCGTTCGATCCGGGCGAGGTAGTCGCGGGGGCGGCGGCCGTGGCCGTGGCATTGAGAGGCCGCTGGCCGCTGTCACCGAACACAACTGATGCCCTTGTGGCGGGCCAGGCCGTCGTCGTCGATCTCTCGGTTCCGTCCGCCCTGGCCGAGGATCTCGAGACCTCGCTCGGTCGGCGCCTCGTTTCGGCGGACGCCCTGGCCCTGGCCGAGGAAGCGGGCCAAATACCACTCCGCGACGGACAGATGGCGAGGCTCGAGGCCCTGATCGACTCGACGACCGCGGAGTTCCTGACCTGGTCCGCTGCCCATGTCAATCGGGCGACGGCGCAGGCCCTGGCCGAGCGCGCCGACTCCGATCGTCAAGCCGAGCTCGCGGAGTTGTGGCGTCGCCTGCCGGCGTTGGACCCGGAATCGCGCGACGTCATCGAGGGCATGAGCCGGCACCTCGCGGCGAGGCTGCTGCGCGAACCCCTCGAGCGTCTGGGACACGATCCCGACGGGCACGCCGATCGCGCAGTCCGCGAGATGTTCGGCCTGTGAACGCCCACGAGATCCTGATCGGCACGCGAGGCAGCGCTCTCGCTCTCGCCCAGGCCCGACTCGTCGCCGCGGCGTTTGAACGCGCGGGTTGGCCGAGCCGCCTTGTGGTCGTCAACACGGAGGGCGATAAAAGGGCGCCGGATACCGCATGGGGCGAAGGGGCGTTCGTCGCCGCCATCGAGCGGGCGCTTCTCGAAGGGCGCGTTGATCTCGCGGTCCACAGCGCCAAGGATGTCCCGACCGAGGAAGATCCGCGTTTGCGGATCGGCGCGTTTCTTGCGCGAGCCGATCCACGCGACGTCTTGGTCGTCCGAGCAGATTCCCGGGAGCGTCGTCTCGATGACCTGGTGGCTGGGTGCCGGATCGGCACCGATAGCCCGCGCCGAGTTGGCTTCGTCCTGGCGCGCCGGCCGGATCTTGTCGTGCACCCACTACACGGCAACGTGGACACACGGCTCCGCCGCCTCGACGACGGTGAGACGGATGCCCTCGTCCTGGCAGCCGCCGGCCTGGACCGCCTCGGCCGCGCCGATCGCATTGCCGAGCGGCTGGACCTCGATGTCGTTCTGCCGGCGCCGGGTCAGGGCGCGATCGCGATCCAGATCCGCCGCGACGATGCCCGATTGGCTGACCTGACTGCCGCGATCGACGACCGTCCGACAAGGCTCGCGGTCGAGGCCGAGCGGGCGTTCCTCGCGGCTTCCGGCGGTGGCTGCCGGGCACCGATCGGCGCACTAGCGACCGCCGAGGGGGACCAGCTCGTCATCGTGGGCGGGTACGTTCGGCCGGACGGCTCGGCCGTGGCCCGCGATCGCGTCAGCGGACCGGCCGTCGACGGCCGACAACTCGGCGCGGAACTCGCCGCCCGGCTCGGGGCGCGACTTCCAGATGTCGGGCGCGAGGCCGATGTGCCCAGCGGTGTCGCGACGTCGAGGACCGCGACGCGTCGGCCGCGAGTGCTCGTAACTCGCGCCGCAGATCAAGCGCGGGAACTGATCAACTGTCTCGCCGCGTTTCAGATCGACGGCGTCTCGGTGCCGGCGATCGTGGTCGCGCAGATGCCGGCCGGCGGTGACCTGGACCGCGTTGCCCATGATTTTGCGCGTTACCAGTGGGCCCTCGTGACCAGTGCCAACGGAGCCCGCGCGATCGTCACGGCAGTCGGCCCGCCGATCCCGGCGCCGGGAGCGCCGCGCTGGGCGGCGATCGGCGCCGCGACCCGGCGCGCCCTGGACGAGGCGGGAATCGAGGTCGACTTCATGCCCAGCCAGGCCTCCGCAACCGCCATGGCCGCGGAACTGCCGGCGCGACCCGGCGACCGCGTGCTCCTCCTTCGAGGCGACCTGGCGGACGACGAGCTGCCGGATGCCCTTCGGGCCCGCGGGGTCGAGGTCGACGACGTCGTGGCCTACCGGACGGTCGAGGCACCGGACGCGTCCCGACCGCTTGTGCGCAGGGCCATCGAGGTCGGTCGGGTAGACGCGGTCCTGTTCACGAGCGGATCCACGGTCCGGGGGTTGGTCGCGCTCGCCGCGGCGGAGTCGATCGACGACGTCACTACTATCCCGGCGATTTGCATAGGTCCGGAAACGGCCCTCGAGGCCCGCCGGCTCGGTTTTCACGTTCTCGCCGAGGCGCCATCGCGCGGGGCCCAGGCCCTCGCTTCGGCAACCGCCCGGGCACTTGCTGCACAAGCACAGGAGATCCGATGACGCCCGCTACCGAAGCGTCGACTCGCCCGATGGTCGGCATGGTCGACGATGCCCAGGTTCGTCTCCAGGTCCGGCCCCGCCGCCTCCGAAGGACCCCGGCCCTTCGGGCCCTCGTTCGCGAGACGCGCCTCCATCCGGCGATGCTGGTCGCGCCCTTGTTCGTTCGGCCCGGTTCCGGAATGCGTCAGCCGATCGAGTCGATGCCGGGGCAGGCCCGACTGTCGCCAGATGTAGCTGCCGAGGAGGCGGCTCGGCTAGCGGATCTCGGCGTGGGCGGGATCATCCTCTTTGGCCTGCCGGAGGGGAAGGACCCGTTCGGGACTGGGGCGTCGGCGGACGATGGGATCGTCCAGGACGCGTTCCGCCGAATCCGGGCTCTCCAGTTGCCGCTGGTGGCGATCGCTGATACCTGTATGTGCGAGTACACAGATCATGGCCATTGCGGCCCTCTGGCCGTGGACGGCAGCGTCGACAACGATGCGGCCCTGCGACGGCTTGCCGAGATCGCCGTCAGCCAGGCACGGGCGGGCGCCGACATCGTCGCCCCGAGCGCGATGATGGACGGCCAGGTGGCCGCGATCCGCACTGCTCTGGATGCCGAGGGCTTCAGCCAGACCGCGATCATGGCCTATGCCGCCAAGCATGCGTCCGCGTTCTACGGTCCCTTCCGAGAGGCGGCGGACAGCGCTCCCGCGTTCGGCGATCGGCGTGGATACCAGATGGACCCCGCCAACGGCCGGGAGGCGATGCGCGAGATGGCGCTCGACGTGGCCGAAGGGGCGGACATCCTGCTCGTTAAGCCTGCACTCTCCGGACTCGATCTCATCGCCGGTGCTAGGGCGCGGTTCGACCTGCCGATCGCCGCGTACCAGGTCTCGGGCGAATACGCGATGATCGCCGCGGCCGCGGATCGAGGCTGGCTGGACGGGCGGCGGGCAATGCTCGAGGCCGTGACCGCGATCGTGCGTGCCGGTGCCGGAATCGTCCTCACTTACGCAGCCGGCGACATCGCCACTTGGCTTCGAGACGAGCGATGAGCGGCGACGACCAGATCTACATCCAGGCCCTTGCACTCGGGCTCGACCCGGCCTGGCGACGCCTGCCGGACGCCGAGCGCCGCGACGACGGGCGCTTGTTCACCGCGGCCTGCGCGGCCGGAGACCGAGACGGCGTTCGCAGCATCACGTACTCCTCCGTGGGGCTCGAGGCCGGGGTCGACCTGTTGTTCTGGCGAATGGCGCCGACCGTGGACGCGTTGGAGACATCCGCCGCCGGCCTGTTGCGGGCGGGCCTCGGCCGGTGGCTAACCGTGCGTCACTCGTTCATCGGACGGATCGGCCCGTCGCAGTACGTGAGGAAGCCCACCGAACAGGAGCAGTCCCTCTTCGACGGCGAACGCTCGCGCTATCTGATTGTCTATCCGTTCACGAAGAGCACCGAGTGGTACCTCCAGTCGCGCGAAGCTCGGCAGGGCATCATGAACGAGCACATGCGCGTCGGCCACGACTACCCGACGATCCGCCAGGCCCTGGCCTATTCCTTCGGGCTCGACAGCCAGGAATTCGTCGTTGCCTACGAGACCGACGATCTCGTCGCCTTCGGCGACCTGGTGAGAGCGCTACGAAGCACCGAAAGCCGGCGCTCGACTGTGAGCGACACGCCCATCCTGCTCGGGATCCACCGCCCGCTCGACGAGATCCTGTCGCTGTTGGGTACGTCGTGACGATCGGTGCGCGGACCGCCGCCAGGACGCTGGCGCTTGTCGCACAAGCCGAGGCCCTTTTCCCAGGCGGTGTGAACAGCCCGGTTCGGGCCTTCCGGGCCGTGGCGCGGGCGCCGCTTCTGCTCGAACGAGGTGAGGGACCATACGTCTGGGACACGGACGGCAGGCGTTACGTCGACTACATCGGCGCTTGGGGACCGGCGATCCTGGGCCACGGTCATCCGGCAGTGGTCGAGGCGGTCACCGGGGCGGCGAAAAACGGGTTTGCCCTTGGGGCCACGCACCCGCTCGAGATCGAGCTAGGTGAGGAGATCCGCCGGGCGATGCCATCGCTCGAGCGGCTGCGGTTCACCTCGTCGGGCACCGAGGCGGTGATGAGTGCGCTGCGGCTGGCTCGGGCCGCGACCGGTCGGGACCTCATCGTGAAGTTCGCCGGCGGTTACCACGGCCACGCCGACGGGTTGCTCGTCGAGCCGGGTTCGGGCGTCGTCACCCACGCCATCCCCGGCAGTGCCGGAATCCCCGAGGCGGTGGCGGCATTGACCCTCGTCCTGCCCTACAACGACCCCGCGTCCGTGACCCTCGCGTTCGCGGAGCATCCGGGCCGGATCGCGGCGGTCATCGTCGAGCCGGTCGCGGCGAACATCGGCGTCGTGGCGCCCGCGCCAGGCTTCCTCGAACACCTGCGTAAGACAGTCCATGCCGATGGCGCGCTGCTCATTTTCGACGAGGTGATCACCGGGTTCCGGCTCGGGCCGGGCGGCGCGCAGGCGCGATTCGGCGTCAAGCCCGACCTCACGACCCTCGGCAAGATCATCGGCGGCGGCATGCCAATCGGGGCGTATGGCGGCCGGGCCGATCTGATGAACCTCGTCGCTCCCGCCGGCCCGGTCTACCAGGCGGGCACACTGTCGGGGCATCCGCTCTCGATGGCCGCCGGCATCGCAACCCTCGCCGCGCTCGATCCGGAGCGGTACCTTGCGCTTGAAGCGAGTGCCGAGACACTGGCCGACGGACTTCGAACTGCGGCCCTGCGGGCAGAGCGAGAGGTCTCGGTCAGCCAGGTCGGCTCGTTGCTCACGGTCTTCTTTCTTCCGACTCTGCCCGAGGACTCCGTCCAGGCACTCCACTCGGACCGTGACGCCTACGCCCGGTTCTTCGGTGCGATGCTCGACCGGGGGATCCTCGGGCCGCCCTCCCAGTTCGAGGCCTGGTTCGTCTCAATGGCCCACGGGCAGGCCGAGATCGAGGCGACCCTCGAGGCCGCCGGAGGGGCGTTCCTGACATGAGAGATCGATTCCTCCGAGCTTGCCGGCGTGAGTCAGTGGACACGACACCGGTCTGGTTCATGCGCCAGGCCGGCCGCTCACTACCCGAGTACAGGGCAATCCGCGAGCGGGCGACGCTTGCGCAGATAACGAAGGATCCGGCCCTGTGCGCGGAGGTCACCCTCCAGCCCATCCACCGGCTGGGTGTCGACGCCGCTATCCTGTTCGCCGACATCACGACACCGCTGCCCGGAATCGGCGTGGACCTCGAGATCGTCGACGGTGTCGGCCCCGTCATCGAACGGCCGATTCGCACGCCCGAGGACCTGGTGCGTCTCCGGGCGTTCGATGCCGAGGCCGCGGTCGGCCCGCTGCTCGACGCGATCCGGCTCGTGCGACGGGAGGCCCAAGTCCCGCTCATCGGTTTCGCCGGCGCCCCGTTCACTCTCGCGTCGTACCTGGTCGAGGGTCGGTCGTCGCGCGACACGCAGCGGCTCAAGACGCTCCTCCACGCAGACCCGGCGACTTTCGACGTCCTCATGGCCGTCCTGGTCGATATGACGGTCGCGTATCTCCGGGCCCAGGTCGCCGCCGGGGCTCAGGCGGTCCAGCTCTTCGACTCGTGGATCGGCAGCCTCAGCCCGTTCGACTATCGCCAATCGGTCGCGCCGCACATGCGCCGGCTCTTCTCCGGGCTCGCCGACCTCGACGTCCCGGCGATTCACTTCGGTACGGGCTCCGCCGGACTTCTAGGGGTGATGGCCGAAGCTGGCGGCGACGTCATCGGGCTGGACTGGCGGATCGGGCTTGCCGATGGTTGGGCAATCGTCCCTGACCGAGCGGTGCAAGGGAACCTCGACCCGTCACTTCTGCTCGGCCCGTTCGAAGCCGCCGCCGAACAGGCGCGCTGGGTCCTCGATCAAGCTGCCGGCAGGCCCGGGCACGTCTTCAACCTCGGTCACGGCGTCTTGCCCGGGACGGACCCAGACGACCTGCGGCGCCTCGTCGACCTCGTCCACGAATCGGCCACGCCGCGGATCGCGTCTGCCGACCCATCCCTCCTCACTTCGGCATCCACACGGAGCGACACATGACAGACGCCGTCCTGCTGATGGCATATGGCAGCCCCGACACCCTCGACCAGGTGGAGGCTTACTACACGGACATCCGGCGGGGCAACCCGCCGACGCCCGAGCTGCTCGAAGAGCTCGTCGGCCGGTATCGAGCGATCGGTGGCGGCTCGCCACTCTCGCGGATCGTCGAGGCCCAGCGGGCCGCGCTGGAGGCCGAGCTGGCCGCGCGCGGCCAGGCCATTCGCGTCTATGCCGGGTTGCGCCACATCGAGCCGAAGATCGGCCGGATCGTCGAGCGCATGGCAGCCGACGGCGTCACTCGCTTCGTCGCGATCGCCCTCGCGCCCCAGAAGTCGTCGAACGCGGCCAGTTATGGGCGCGCCGTTGAGTCCGCTCTGGACGGTCTCGGGGAGGCGGCGCCGTCGGTCGTCGCGGTGGACTCCTGGCACGATCAGCCGCGCTTCATCGAGGCGCTCGCCGCGACCACGAGAGAGGCGCTGGCCCGATTCCCGGACCCGGCCCGCGTCCGGGTGATGTTTACCGCCCACAGCCTGCCGGCGCGGGTTATTGCCGAGGGCGATCCGTATCCGGATCAGCTGGCCGAGACCGCGGCCCTGGTCGCGACGCAACTCGGCCTCAGCGAGTACGCGTTCGCCTTCCAGAGCGCCGGGCGCACCGGCGAGGCCTGGCTCGGTCCGGACATACTCGAAGAGATCCGGCGGCTCGCCGCCACCGGCGTCACCGATCTCCTCGTCCGACCGGTCGGGTTCGTGGCCGACCATCTTGAGGTCCTCTATGACATCGACATCGAGGCCCAGGCCGTCGCTCGGGAACTGGGGGTCCAACTCGAGCGGGCTCGCTCGATGAACGACGACCCCATCTTCATCGCCGGCCTGGCCGACGTCGCGGTGGCCGCCCTGCCCAGGGCGGAGCGCGAGCCGGCGAGAGCGTCCTGACCTAGTGCCACCTGTATCGAGGTCGACCATGAGCCAGCTGACCACCGATCGTCCGAGCCACCCGGGTGGACATCCGGGTGGACACCCTATCGCCGTCGGGGCCGTCCGGCCCGAGGGTTACGTCTACGGGCGGGCGCCGATGCTCGTCTACTGGGAGACGACACTCTCCTGCGGCCTTGCGTGCAAGCACTGCCGGGCCACGGCGATGCCGGACCGGGATCCCGCCGAGCTGTCGACCGAGGAAGGCTTTGCCCTCCTGGATCGAATTACAGGCTTTGGACGTCCGTATCCCCACCTCGTCTTCACCGGCGGCGATCCCCTGCGTCGCCCGGATCTCGAGACTCTCGTCGCCGCCGCAACCGAGCGCGGCATCGGCGCGTCGCTTGCCCCCGCGGTGACGCCCGACATGACGATCGAACGCCTGGCGGCATTGAAGGCCGCCGGCATCCAGACGATGTCGCTCAGCATCGACGGCTCGAACGCCGCCCGACACGACGAGTTCCGCGGCGTTCCGGGCACGTTCGACATGACCATGCGAGCGGTTGAGTGGGCGCACAGCCTCGACATGCCCCTGCAGGTCAACACCCTGGTGACCGACGAGACTCTGCCGGACCTGCCGGCTGCATACGAGCTGATGAAGACCCTCGGGATCATGCGCTGGAGTCTCTTCTTCCTCATCTCGATGGGTCGAGGCAGCGACCTCCGCGAGATTGGGCCCGCCGATTCCGAGCGACTCAACCACTGGCTCTACGACCTCTCCAAGGCGTCGGCGTTCCAGATCAAGACGACCGAGGCGACTCACTATCGCCGCGTCGCGATCCAGCGGATGATCGAGGAGGGGATGGACCGGGCCGCTATCGCGACGACATCAGTCGGCCGCGGTTTCGGTGTCCGCGACGGCAACGGGATCATATTCATCGCCTATGACGGTTCCGTGCATCCGTCCGGGTTCCTTCCCGTGCGGACAGGCAACGTCCGGAGCAACGACATCGTCGAGCTCTACCGGACACATCCGGTCTTCACCGGCCTACGCGATGTGACGACTTACAAGGGCCGATGCGGACGCTGCGAGTACGTTGAGGTCTGCGGCGGATCCAGGGCTCGGGCATACGCTTGGACGGCCGACTTCCTGGAGGCCGATCCGCTGTGCCCGTTCGTCCCGCCCCTGGCTGGGACCCTGGACCAGTGAGTCGAGCGCCCCGCCGATGACGGTCCTGGTGGTCGGCGGCGGGATAACCGGCCTGACCACGGCTTACACGCTGGCTCGGTCCGGCATCCCGACGACCCTTGTCGAGGCATCGGATCGGCTCGGCGGCAAAATCCGGACCGAGAACGTCGACGGGTTTCTCGTCGAATCCGGCCCAGATTCGTTTATCAGCTATCGGCCGGCGGCCCTCGAGCTTGCCCGCGAACTGGGCCTGGAAGACTCGATCATCGCGCCGACCAACCCGCGGACGGTCTGGATCCGGGCACGCGGTCGGTTCGTGCGGATGCCCGAGGGGATGGGCCTCGTCTTGCCGACGCGGCTCACGCCGTTCATCACCACCGAGATGTTCTCGCCGCTCGAGAAGTTGAGGATCGGCCTCGACCTGATCCAGCCACGAGATGGTCACGGCGGCGATGTTTCGGTGGGAACGTTTCTCCGCCGCCGGCTCGGCGGCGCCCTGGTCGATCGCCTGGCCGGCCCTCTCCTGGGCGGCGTCTACGGCACCCCGATCGACGAACTGAGCCTCGATGCCGTCGTCCCCCAGCTGCGCGAGGCGGAACGACAGCACCGCAGCCTTCTCCTGGCGAGCCTTGCTTCCGGGCGTGGAGCGAGGGTCCGAGGAAGTAGCTCGCCGTTCGTCAGCCTGGCCGGCGGTATGGGCCAGCTCACGGGAGCCCTTGTCGGGGCGATTGATCGACACGGGGGAGTCGAGGTTCGTATGAAGTCGAAGGTGGTGTCACTCGAGTGGCACGGCGGCGGCTTCGATGCCTGCCTCGCGAACGGCGAGATCCTTCGGCCGGAGGCCGCGGTTCTGGCGTCTCCTGGGCCCGCGACGGCCGGCCTGCTCGACGGAATCGCGCCGGCTGCGGCCGCGTACGTCCGGTCGATCACCCACGGCTCGACCGCGGTCGTCTCGCTCGGCTACCAGCTCGAGCAGTTCACGAACACGCCATCTGGCCACGGTTTTCTTGTTGCCGCAGGGGAGCCGCTCGCGATCGATGCCTGCACGATGAGTTCAATGAA
The DNA here is from genome assembly GCA_043758855.1 of Chloroflexota bacterium. Classification (GTDB taxonomy): domain Bacteria; phylum Chloroflexota; class Limnocylindria; order Limnocylindrales; family CSP1-4; genus Fen-1039. The sequence goes on along the minus strand of JAYVMQ010000042.1, from coordinate 1,740 downwards.
GTGGGCCGGGCGGGCGTCCGACGGGACCGTCCTCCTGCGCGTCTTCGTCGGGACGCGCTCACCGGGCGTGCTGGCTGGGTCGGATGCCGAGCTCGTCGCGCTGGTGGAGCGGGACCTCGGTCTGACGATGGGGGTCCGCGGCGCTCCGATCATGGTCCGCGTCGCGCGCTCGATTGGCCAGATGCCCAAGTACACGGTCGGCCACCTCGAGCGGGTCGCCGGCGCGAATGAGGCGCTCGCCGGGCTTCCGAATCTCGCCATCGCCGGCGCTGCCTTCCGCGGCGTCGGCGTGCCCGACTGCATCGCTCAGGGACGGGCAGCCGCCGCGCGGGTCGGCGAGGCTCTATCTGGGGTTGGCGTTCGTTGACGAACGGCGTCGGCTAGAATGCAGCCCACAGCGCAGTGCTCAGGGCGTCTCCAACCATGCCTCGCCAGAGCGCGGTGCGGCTCGTCCAGTCGTTGTTCGTTAGCCGATCCAGTCAGGTTGCCTAACGAACGAAGGCAATCGAGCGGGAGTAGCTCAGTCGGTAGAGCGTCAGCCTTCCAAGCGAAACGCTATGAGCGCGGTGCTCTCCTCGTGCGTTTCCCGCACGAAATCCCCATCTCATGTCCAATTACAAGCTCTCCCGACAGGGTTGCATTCTCGTTACAGCGTTAGCTTTGCAACCGGTTTATCTGGCGCTCGTGAAAGATTCGGTGGCGGTCCAGGCGGCCGAGGGTGGTCGAATATGCGCGGTGCTAATTCGGCCTCGATATGCAGGTTGTTGCGTCGTCGCACGTTAGGCAAGTCGCCAATTTGCGACAGCATCTGAGCGCGGTGCTAAGTCCGCACTGAAGTGGTCGGCGTCGATCCTGGACGCCACGCTCCTCGCCAACCGTCTTCCGGGGGGATAACTCGCAGGCACTGCTGATCTGCAGTCGCGAGGCCAGGTGGTCGGGGCGAGGGGATTAGAGCCGAGACACCGTCGCGATCTCTGCTGATCCCGGTGGCGAACATACCGAGCTACGTCGGTCGGGTCTGGAAGACGGCTTGAGGGCGTTGCTTCCAACCGCGCGTACAAGGGGCGAGATGGCGGCGAAGATCCGGTCGGTGGTTTGACGGGAATGGCGCTCGCACTTCCCTCCCGCGGATTGTCGTGCCGCTCTCGATCGAGCTGGCGCTCAGAAAGACGGGTGAGCCACCCACGCCGCGGCACGGGCTTGCGCAGTCCGGCTCAGCACCCGAATCCGGTCGATTCACTGTTCGACCAGTCTCCTCGGCGGCATGAAATTCGCGCTCATGCACAGCTTCGTCGCCTGAAGAGCGCACTCGACGGCTGCGCCTTGACCGATTTCCGCAGAGGGGACTAGACTCCAGATCGGTTCCGGAAGCGCTGTAGAGCCGCCGGCGCCAGTCCAACCAGCTTCGGAGGAAATTCCCTTCGTGGAGACCGGACCTAATCGTTGCGGCGCGATACGCGCCGCGAAACCCATTCAGGTCCGTCCCGCCCTCTAAGCGGTTCGCGTCATCCCGACGCGCGCCACCTTCAGGCGGGATGGTCCCGCCCGTGAGGTGGCCATGTTCTACACATGCGTGGCGCTACGTGCGCTCCTGTCCGCAGCACGCGAGATGCGCCCGGTGGGGACGCCAAGATGAGCCTGGGCTTCCGCTTCTCCCCACGCTCGGCGAACAGGGCCCGGCTGACGTCGGTCCTGCTCGTTCTCGGCCCAGGACTCGTCAGCGGCTTCGCCGACAACGAC
>JAYVMQ010000041.1:0-4312 GCA_043758855.1 Chloroflexota bacterium | reverse complement strand
GAAAGGATCCTCCAGAACCTGATTGAGAATGGTCTGGCCATGTTGCCCAACGGTGGCCACATCTGGCTGCGCGCAACACCGCTGTCCATGCCAGGTCGCGCCCCTGGGATCTCGCTCAGCGTCACGGACGACGGTCCGGGCTTTCCTCCCAGCACCACCGAGAAGGTCTTCGAGCGTTTCTTCCGGGCCGATCCGTCGCGCAGCGGCAGCGGCTCCGGCCTGGGGCTGGCGATCGTTCGGGAGCTCGCCCGCGCTCATGGCGGCGAAGCCTGGGCAGAGAACGTGGCTCCTCGAGGAGCCCGAGTAACGGTCCTGCTACCGGTGCAGCCGGTGGTTTCGGCCGCTCCCAAGCCGTCGGTAGGGGCCGAGGAGTAGAGCCGGTTCTGGGCCAGGAGCCCCTTTCAGACCGAGGCCGGCGGGGTGGTCGGGGGAGCGGACGAGGCCTCACCGAGGACGACCCGGACATGGTGCGTGGCACCGTCGTCGACTAGCGGGATGGCCGCCCCGCTGCCCGGCAGCGCCCTGCCGTCGAGTTCCGAGGCCGCCACGCCGCGACTGACCCCTTGGGGGTTCTCCACGACGATCTCGTATGTGGCGGAGTGATAGCGGAAGTCGATCTCGTAACGCGGCCAGGCGCGGGGAATGCAAGGGTCGATCAGGAGGGTCGTGCCGCGCAAACGGAAGCCCAGGATCCACTCGAGGCCGGCCTGGTACATCCAGCCCGCTGAGCCGGTGTACCAGGTCCAACCACCGCGGCCGACATGCGGCGGCTCCGTGTAGACGTCCGCCGCCATGACGTACGGCTCCACCTTGTAGCGTTGGACTCCGGCCCGGGTGCTGGCGTGGTTGATAGGGTTCAAGATTGAGAATAGATCGCCCGCCTTGTCACCGTCGCCCAGCGCGGCAAAGGCGAGGACCGACCAGATGGCTCCGTGGGTGTACTGGCCACCGTTCTCCCGGATGCCCGGCACATACCCCTTGACGTATCCCGGATCGACGTCTGAGTGGTCGAACGGCGGGGTGAACAGGAGGACGAGACCATCGCCGCGTCGGACGAGGTACTCCTCCACAGCGGCCATCGCCCGCTCCGCGTGGGCCGGACTCGCCGCTCCCGACAGGATGCTCCACGACTGGGCAATCGAGTCTATCCGGCACTCGGCGTTGATGGCGGAGCCCAGGGGAGTGCCATCGTCGAAGAATGCCCGACGGTACCAGTCGCCGTCCCAACCGTCGCGTTCAAGCGCCTTCCGGAGCGTTTTCATGTGGGCTCGCCAGCGATCCGCACGAAGACGCTCGCCCCGGGAATCCGCGATCGGCGCGAAACCGGCCAGGACTGCGTACAGGAACCAGCCGAGCCAAACGCTTTCGCCCCGGCCCTCATACCCCACCCGGTTCATGCCATCGTTCCAGTCGCCGGACCCGATGAGTGGCAGCCCGTGCGCGCCGACGGCGAGGCTTCGGTCAATGGCCGCCACGCAGTGGTCGAACAGCGAAGCCGACTCCCGTGACTCCTCCGGCTGGAAGTAGGCGTCCGTTTGGTCCGGCCGTAGCGCCGGCCCATCGAGGTAAGGAACGGTCTCGTCCAGGATCGAGGTGTCGCCGGTAACCGCAAGATAGCGATCCAACGCATATGGCAGCCACAGGCGATCGTCCGAGATCCGCGTCCGGACGCCCCGATCAGCCGGCGGATGCCACCAGTGCTGAACGTCACCCTCGACGAACTGATGTGCCGCAGCCCGCAGGAGATGTTCCCGGGCGAGCCCGCGCTTTGCGGTCGTCAGGGCGATGATGTCCTGAAGTTGGTCGCGGAAACCGTAAGCGCCGCCGGCTTGGTAAAACGCCGTCCTCGCCCATAGCCGGCACGCCAGTGTCTGGTAGATGAGCCAGCGGTTGAGCATGATGTCCATCGATCGGTCGGGCGTGCGCACCTGGACAGTGCCCTGGGTATCCTCCCAGTGACTCGCCACGGCGCGCAGCGTCGCCTCATGGTCGGCCGCTCGACTTCGCCGTATGAGGTCGGCCGCCGCCGTGGCCCCGGCCGCCTCGCCGAGCAGCACGACGATCTGCGTCCGCGCTCCATTGGCGAGCTCGAAGGCGGTCTGCAGGGCTGCGCACGGATCCATGCCTGCGCCGGTGGACCCCCTCAGCCGGTGTCCGCGGTCCAGGCCGGCAGGCCGGTCCGGACCACCATTGCGGCCAAGGAATTCGGTCCGGTCGGCCGTCCACGACGTCTGCCGCCCGCCAAGGTCAAGGAAGGCGACGCGGCCACCGAATTCGGCGTTCCACGGGTTACGCACGAGGACCGCCCCGGTCTCCGAATCCAGCGTCGTGACAATCCGGGGGCCACTGTCCCCGCGCGATGTGCCCAGTGCCCATTCGGCATAAGCGGTTACCGACAGCCGCCTGGAATGCCCGGATCGGTTCTCGATGGTCAGCACCGACACCTTCAGGCTGCCGTCGAGCGGAACGAACTGGACGAGGTTGAGCCCGATGCCGTCGTGAAGGTGCTCGAAGCGGCTGTATCCGGCGCCGTGGCGGGCGACGTATGTCGATTCCTCGCAGCGGATCGGCTGGGCAGTGGGGCCCCACAGCTCACCGCTGTCGTCATCCCGTATGTAGATCGCCTCGCTCACCGGGTCGCTGACGGGGTCGTTGGACCATGGCGTGAGCTGGTTCTCGCGGCTGTTGCCGGACCACGTATAGCCTGACCCGGACTCGGAGACCTGGAACCCGAACGACGCGTTAGCGATCACGTTCAACCAGGGTGCCGGGGTAGATTGTCCCGGGCCGAGGATGGTGACGTACTCCCGCCCGCCCTCAGCAAAGCCACCGAGACCATTGAAGAACTCCAGCTCAGGGCGCGGCACGGGCGGCTCGCTCCGGGTTTCCCTCGAAACAGGCGCCGCTGACGGCGGAGCGATCCTCTCGGCGGGACGCTCCAGGCGGATGACCTGGTCCGAAAGACTGCCTCGCCGGCTCAGCAGAACCGCTCGAGCGGCCGCCTGCAGCAGAGTGCGGTGCTCAGTGGAAAGTTGGTCGCCGCGCAGGATGTACACCCCGCCGTGGCCCGGATGGCCGGGGGCCAGGCTCCGCGCAGCGGCGAGGCTGGACTGACTTGTTCGGACGACGGCTTCGAGCGACTCCTGGAGGCTCTGGGCATAGGTTGGGCCATGTTCATTGAGGATCACAAGGTCAACGTCGAGGAGTTTCAGGCGCCAGTACTCATGGGCGCGGAGCAGCTGCCGAACGATGTCGAGCTCCTCCACTTCGTCGATCCGAACCATGACGATGGGCAAATCGCCGGAGATGCCGTGGGCCCACAAGCCGGATGCCCCCCGTTGGTTGCTGACCAACAGGCTCGCCGCGGGCCGAAGGGACGGGTCCGAGTAGATGATCCGGTTGGCCAGCCGCTGGAAGAGGTGGGCCTCGTCGGCCTCCATCCCCAGGTGATGGAGCTGGACCTGGGCCTGTGTCCAGGCCAGGGTCGCCGCCCGTTCGAAGGTGGCCGATTCACGATACTTATCGGCCAGGTCCAGGACATCCTCGCGTGACTCGGCAACGACCGTGGAGAAGATCGCGTTGGCGGTAGCGCCAGGGGCCAGACTGACCCGGCAGCGCAGGCTAAAAATCGGATCCAATACCGAGCCGACCGTATTCGAGAGTGGCCGCCCATCAATGACCGAGACCGGCGAGCGGACGGACCGACCCCGGCCGAGGAAGCGAGCACGATCCGTTTCGTACTGGATGACGCCCTCGGCCTCATCCTCGACGGCCGCCACGTGGGCAGCCCAGATCGGCTGCTCGCCCTTGGATCTTGGGCGGCGGGTCGCCAGGAGGGCACCGATATCGGGCACGAACTCAGTCTGAACGAAGAGGTTCTGGAAGGCCGGATGAGCGGCGTCGGCCGCCTGCGGCGCGAGAGCGATCTCCGCATATGACGTCAGCTCGATCTCGCGATCATGCGAGCCGAGATTGGTCAGCGACACGCGGCGAATCTCGGCATCGTGCTCCGCCGACACGACGACGATCAATCGCGTCTTGATCGAGCCGTCGCGACGGGAGAACTCGGCATGATCCTCCGAGTAAACGGCCTCGTAGGTGTCTGCTTCTACACCACTGGGCTGGTGGCCCGCTGACCAGACCACGCCGGTGTTCATGTCGCGCAGGAAGAGATAGCTGCCCCACAAGTCACGAGTCACGTCCTCGCGCCAGCGGGTCACCGCCACGTCACGCCAGCGGCTGTAGCCGGATCCAGCGGACGTCACCATGACCGCGTACCGCCCATTCGACAGAAGGTGCGTGCGTGGGATCG
>JAYVMQ010000040.1:0-7682 GCA_043758855.1 Chloroflexota bacterium | reverse complement strand
CTGGGACGCGTGGCTTCGGGGTGGGGCGGGATCGGGGCGATCAGGAGAAGCGCTGCCAGGCTGGCCACAAAGGTGGCCACGTCCAGGGCGAAGGCCGTGGCCACACCGGCCACTAAGATGAGAATGCCGGCGAAGATGGGTCCGGCAACGGAGACTGTTTGGCTGCTCAGCCAGCTGACGGCGATGGCCGCGGGCAGGCGCTCGCGCGGGACCAGGCGCGGCAGGGCGGACGTGCGGGCGGGCTGGTCCACGGCCCCTACGCCGGCGGCCACGAACGCCACAACGTAGAGGGCCCAGACGGATGGCTGCGGCTGGGCGGCGATCACGGCCAGCGCGAGGCTACAGCCGGCCAGCAGTATCTGGGTGACGATGAGAAGGCGGCGCCGGTCCACTGCGTCCGCGATGGCCCCGCCGGCGAGGGCGAAGACGACGATCGGTACCAGCTGGACGAGGGCCAGCAGACCGATGGACAGCGAGCTGTGGGTGAGCTGCCACAGCTCGAACGGCAGGGCCACGACCGTGACCTGACGACCTACGCCGCTGATTAGTTGGCCCAGCCAGATCATTCGGAAGTCGCGGTCGCGCTTCAGCGGCTCGAGGTCGACCAGGAGGCCGCGTAGGCCATGTCGCTGCTTGTCGGGGGCTTGGGACATGCCGGCAAGGATATGCGGGCCGGACGTTACGGCATACGGGCCCGCGCTTAGGTCGGTGGAGCGTCCTCGCGCGTCAGTACTACGGACACGCAAACGAACCAAACCAGCAAGCTGAGGAGGGACGCCCACTCGAGTGTGGGGACACTCCAGATGTCGGGTCTGTAAATGATCCTGCCGTCGGCATCGACCGGATGGTAGGTCGAGTAGACAGCGATGAAGGCCAGGAAGACGGACGCGACCGCGGTCCCCGGCGCGACGAGCCAGCGAGGGAAGGAGCTTGGCGCGGTGAGGAGCCACAGGCTGAAGATGACGGCGACGAGCCAGCCGGTCACGAAGAAGACGTCCGAAACCACGCGATGCGTCAGGTGGTAGTCCATCGGGAAGACGCCGGCGAGCGTGCCGGAAACCCCCGCTAGCAGTCCCACGACGGTGAGGGCAGTCCGGTACCGGCCTGTCAGGCGACCGGTAAGCAGAAGGAGGAACGCGCCCAGGCCAATTCCGCCGATTACGAGGGAGAGGTTGAAGAGCCAGGCCAGGCGAGACGCGGCCACCTCACCAAGTTCCGAGATGAAGTGACTCAGCGGCGAATAGGCCTCGCCCGCGTAGCCTCGATAGGAAATTCCCGTGGCCAGTATTCCGACGAGGAGGAGCCCCACGGACGCGAGGCCGAGCATGCCGTGGCCACGCGACGTCACACGCAGGCAGAGGGTTTGGGCAGTGGTCATTCCGGCAACGTTACCAGGGGCGCTGCCCGAACTTCGGGCGTCGGCCGCTAGTGGCAGTTGGCCGATCCAGAGTCGGTGAAGGTGTAGCCGGGCGCGGGGACGAACTTCCAGCTGTAGCTGGTCGGCCCGAGAGTCATGTCGATGACGCCAAACGACGTCTCGTTGCGGACAACTTCGCCGGGGAGAGACGCCATGGCGAAGCCGTAGTGATTCTTGCCACCCGTCCCAACGACGAATTCGGTCGTCCCCAATGGATCCGGTTGGCCGGTCGCGTTTAGAGGAACGAAGCGTTCGTAGTCGTGGTTGTGGCCGGCCAGAACCAGGTCGACTTTGGCGGCGACGAGATCGTTCCAGATGGTTGTCATCTGAGTTGCGTTGCCGTGTTCGCCAGACGACCATCTCGGCTCGTGCCAGTAGGCCATGGTGCAGGGAGACGGATTGGCAGCCAAGTCAGCCAGAAGCCAGGCTTCCTGGCGTGACCCCGGCCCGCACCCGCCGACCTGGGAACATTCCGAATCGAGGCTCACCATGTGCCAGTTGCCCAGGTTGTAGCTGTAGTAGGCCGGCACGCCAAAGTAGCCAAAGTAGCCCGAGGCGCCGGACGTCAGGTACTCATGGTTTCCAATGGCGGGGTAAGTGATCGAGCGGTACTGGCCCCAAGTCGGCCCATAGACGCTCTTGTATCCCGTCGCGGTGCCGTTCTCGTACTGGCTGTCGCCGAGGGTCAGGACCGCGGTTGGGTGTAACTGGCCGATCTGGGCAGCCGTGGCCGCCTGATCGCAGTTCGCCGGCGCGCCGACGTTGTGGGCGGGGTCGCAGGCGATGTCGCCGGCTGCGACGATCGTCACCGTGACGGGACGTGGAGTGGTGGCGGGCGGGGTCGAAACGCCTTGATTGGGCCCGGTCGTCGGTGTCGGGAATGGCGGGAGGTGCGTTCCTGGGGCTGGAGTGATGCGGGTCAGCGGACGTGCTGAAGGCGTGGCGGACGCAAGCGGTGAAGGGTCGACGGAACCGGCAGTCCCGGATCCGCCAAAGACCACCTCGGAAGGCGCCGGCGACGGCGACGGCGACGGCGATGAGGATGCCATGCCGCTCAGGGGTCCGCGGGCACCCAAGGTCAGAACGACGGACGCAACGACCACCGCTACGAGTGCAAATGCGCCGGCAGCGGCGGCGATCCGGGTACGGCGATTGCGTAGGTAAGAGGCAGCCATGGGGTCTCCTCGCGGCGCTTGTTCGGGGGAGTGCGACTACTGGTACCCCCCGATCAAGAAGGGCAAGTATTGGGCGGGCTGATCGGGGATCAGCCGAATCGCTGTGATCGTTCCGCCTGACGAGCGGCAGGCCAGCTAGCGTTGCGCGCAGCGGGGCGGTAGCGATTCATTCCCTGGTGGCGGCCGTGATCGCCGGGTGGAGCTAGGTCCGTTTGGTCCAGGCTGGTCGGCGAGGCAGCAGCCGCCGCTGTCGGTAGGTGCGGCGGCTGGCACCGCTGGCGTCCGATTGCCACGTTGCGTGGAGCTTCCAGCCGGCCTCGAGGCTGTGCAGGACTGGGTAGAGGAGGCTCTGGTCGTTTGGTTGCACGCCGTCCCCGGACGCTGTGCTGACTTCTTCCGATCGCTCGCGAATCCGCCTGAAGATCGCCGGGCCGGTCATGACATCGTCGCCGAGAGCGTTGATGACCTGCCGGCGCACGAAGGCCGGGTTGGCGACGCCCCTCCTGGCGCCATCGTTGCGGTTCATTGCGGCGCCGTCAGCCAGTCCCAAGCCGAGCCGTTGAAGTCGGTCTCCCCGCCAGTACCGTCACCGAGCCTGTAGCGACTTCCGTCCGGCCCGACGCCGGTAAGGACGACCCACCAGGACCGGGCGTCTCGCATCCGCGCGAAATTGAAGTCGGCCTGCAGGGACTTGGCTTGGAGGACGGCCGGCTGGACCGCAAATGCGCTGGTGTAGCGCGTGTCGATGCCCACGGCGCCTGAGTCTCGCCACATCGGCTGTCCGTGCCAGGCCTCGAATCTGATGTCCTTCCAGTTCGTCAGGATCGGCGCGAACGGCAAAGGGTTGGAGCCGTTGTACGACCGGGAGATCAGTTGGGCGTCCATGTGGGTCGCGCCTGCCTGCCCACCGTCTTGCCCGATTACTACGTTGTCGTCCGGCGGGAGCCATGCCGCCGGCGCAGCCGGGGCGACGGTGTCCAGATGCAGATCGGCGGTCTGATACTCATGCACCTGGCTTGTCCCGCCCCCCGAGGAACGGGAGACCGCCGCAACCCCAAGCACAAGGACGCCCACGGAGATCGCCGAGCAGACGATGGCCCAGCGGCCGACGTGGGGCATAGGTCGCTCAATCCTGACGAAAGCGCCCGCGACTGCGGCCAGGGGTATGAATGCCTCGCCGGCGACTCCCAGCCAGCTCTGCTGACCGCGAAGGCCGAAGAGCGCATACCAGCCGAAGCCCAGGACGGCGGCCGCGGCCCAGAAGACCGCCACCGTCCGCGGAGCGCGCCGGCTGAGGCCGGCTGAAGTGCGGACTGCATACCGAGTTGCGAACGCGGCTGCAACCGCAAGGATGACGCTCAGCATGAGAGTGTTGCCCGCGGAGCCGCTGCTCGACGAGGTGATGTCCGGCAGGCGGACGCCGACCAGGGTCAGGACGGCTGCGACCGCAGTGAGGACGAGCGCCAGGGGAAGAGCCAGCGCGGCCCCACCCAGGTAGCCCAGGACGAAACCTCCACCAGCGGCGAAGACGCCGCCGCCGGCGCCCGCCAGGAGCCGCCTCGTCGACTGGTGGGCTGCACGCAGCTGCCGGCCCAGCTCGGCTGGGGGCCCTAGGCGGCCAAGGGCCTCGCGGATCGCCTCTTCCCGCTCGAACCCTTCGGCCTCGAGGGTGGCAATCGAGTCCTGCAGATGATCAATGAGCTCCGCTCGCACCTCGGCGACGTCGCCCGCAGGCAGCGCCAGGGCTCCGGTCATTCGCGCCAGGTAGACGGATATGGGGTCCGAGCCATCCAGCCCGGGGGCCATCGGAGCATATGGGTCGCTTGGCCCGACGCTTAGCCGGCGTTCACTGCGGCGAACCAGCCAGATCGCAGTCATCAAGAAGGCACCCCAGCCTCCGATCCACAACACGGCGAAGAGCCAGTTGATCGTCATCGGTTTGGCTCCCCAACGGCCTGGCCCATGCCCAGCGAGAAGGCTGCCCATTCCTGGGCGTGCTCAGCGAGAAGGCCCAGGCCCGACTGAGTGATCTTGTAGTAGCGACGGCGTGGCCCGCGATCGCTCTCCTGCCAGTTGGCCTCGAGGGCGCCGTCCGCCTCGAGGGCATGCAGCGCCGGATAGAGGGCTCCCTCGCTCGGGAAGAAGGCGCCGCCGCTCCGCTCCCGGATCCGCTGGGCGATTTCGTATCCGTACAGTTCGCCGTCTCGGAGCACGGTCAGAACGAGGAGCGTCGTAGTGCCCTTGAGAAGTTGTCCCCGAATTCGGCCTTGCATATGTCGGTCCCTACCTCAAATCGCGGTATATCAGATAACGAGGTAGGGGCAGACTAGCCCTCTCGCGAGGGAGTGTCAAGGACGGGAACGCCAGGCGGCTGCCGCGCGGGAAGCATGGCGCAGGGCAAAGAAATGGTGGAGATGGGGGAGAGTCGAACTCCCCGTCCAGAAACCTTCTCCGGAGACCACTACGAGCGTGTCCGATGATTTGTCGTCAATCGCCCGAACGGCCATCGGCAGTCTGCCGAGCGATCCAGTCACGTCCCCTTGCGGGCTTTGATTCCGGCTACGCGACGCTACCCGGTATCGCACCTCCGCTGAATGACGCTTCCACAACCCACGGAGGTGAGGCTGCTTCCACGCTCACCTTACTGCCTAAGCAGCGAGGGCGAGAGTTGACTGGTTGTTGCCAGTTACTTCTTTTGCCGCCTTTTTACGAGGCCAGACGGCACCTCGGCTCGCGTTCTCCGGTAACCAGCCCCTGTCGAAACCACGCATCCCCACAGAGCCCGCAACCGGGTGCGCTGCGACCAGCGCCCGCGGATTGTACAGCGGGCGCCCAAAGAGGTACTGGGTGGTAGTTCTGTGCCGCGCTGTGGCGGCTACGGGACCGCCGGCGCAGCTGGGGCCGGCGCGACGCCGATCTGAAGTTGGCCGTTGACGACGACGTACGAGGACTCCCAGGTATCGTTGTGGATAACCGTGCCGGACCCATCGGTCACCGTTCGCGTCACCGACGTCCAGAAGCCGTTCGTAGCGTACTCGGCTCGGTTGGTCTGGCCGGGCGCGAGCTTGTTGGTGTATACGGGCGGATTCTCGACCGCTCGGACAATATTGGCCATCCCGCCGCCGGTCCATGCCACCGTCCGGTTGAGGGGCCAGGACCAGAGTTGGATTGTGATCGTGCTCTTGGATCCAGGCGTGGTCCAGGCCCGGATCACGATCGGGTAAGGCGTGTCGTTTGTCCATTTCAGATCGTAGGTGGTCCAGCCGTTCGAGTAGACGGTCGCATCTCTGCCGATCGGGTAGCGGTAGATGTAGTACTCGTGGGCGTGGCGTTCGTCGATCTGGAGTCCGGCAGTGGCGGCGGCGTCGAACATCGTGGTCGATGCCGAGCAGATGCCGCCGCCCATTGCACCGGTATGGTCGCTCTTCCCGCCCAGGATCACGCCGCCGAGCGTAAAGCCGTGGGCTGGGTCGATGGGGCCGACCCCGCCCAGGAAGCTGAACTGCGCGCCGGGGTTGATTACCTGCCCGTTGAGGTTGGTGGCAGGCTGGCGGATGTTCTTGCCATTGCCGTTGCTGATGTCCGGGTAGAACTGGGTCGTCCATTCGCCGATCACGACCATCTTGGCAAGGCTGTCGACGCTGGTGAGCTGCGGGTGGATCGGCGCGGTGACGATCTCCACTTTCGACTGGGCACCACCGCCGGTCGCGAGCTTATCTAGGTAGGCCGAGACGGCAGAGGTCGTACCAGCGGCGTCGACACCTAGGCCGTCCTTGCCTCCGGTTAGGTCGACCGGCTTGCCAGACGGATCCCAAACGACCCAGGGCTCGACCGGGGGGACCCCGATCCGTCCGGACAAGCCCGCGACGTAGGCCGCCAGCTTTGCCTGATCGAGAGACGGTGCGTATGTGCCGTCCGGTTGAATTCCGAAGACGATCCAGCCGCGTATCTGATCGGCGCTGATCAGCCAGTTCCGGGGCTTCCAGCTCGCAGGCGTAGCGGCGGGCAGCGAGGTCCAAGTCACGTCGACGTTGGCGATCATCTTCCAGGCCCGGGCGATCGCGTCCCGGGCGTTTTGGTCACTGACATGGGGGCTCAGTGTCACGAACGTTGTGCTGGTCTGCAGACTCGGTGCCGCGCCGGCCTGAGTAAGCTGGTCGATGATCGCCGCTCCCACCGCCATCTCGTTCATCGCAAGGCCCGCTGCCCCCGGCGTCAAGCTGAAGCTGCCGTTCCACGCTGTCGCTACAGCGTCCATCGGAGCGACCAACGTTGTGCGGCCGAGCACGTGAATGCGCTCGGCCAGGGCAGTGGGATCGACCTTGACTACAACCGGGATGTCCTGGCCGAAGGCCGCGGAATGAACAATGCTCAGACCGTTGGCAAGGGGACTACCTGAGTGGCCGACTGCCATTGCAGCGTCCGCCATGGCCTCGACGTCGGGCCCACGGCCAGCCTGCTGGAAGCTGATGGTCGACATACCAATCGGGGTCGTGACTGTCACGAGGCCGTTGCCCAGGTAGGCGTATCCCGATTGGAGTTTGGTGGTGGCCTCGTCGCGGGTGAGACCCGAGAGATCGACCGAACCTACGTGCACTCGGGGCAGAACTCGGTCTCGGTAGGTGTTGGAGATGTTGAAGGCAGCGACGGACAGAAGGAGGAGAACTACCGCGCCGCCAACCACGAACGCGAGCGCGAAGCCAACGAACTGGCGGCGGCGCGACGCGGACCGCGACGCAGCCCGTGCCGCCCGCTCTCGCGGATGCCCGCGCCCAAACCATCGGTGGGGCGGCTGGGGCGGCGGGGGCGACGGGGCCGGCGGAGGTGGCGAGGCTGCGAGGGTGCCGCCAATGAGGCTTGGCTCTCGGGTAACCCACACGGCCGCAACCGGCGGCTCCGATGGCGCCATGTCAGGCGATACGTCGGTACTGCCGTTGTTGTCGTTGCCCTCGATCGGCTCGGGCGAGTCGGTTGTCATTGCCCTTCTCTTACCACAACGTTTACGACGCCGGTGTACAAATCGGTGTGACGACGGCTGGCGCGCCTTGGCGTCAGCGGGTCCGGCCGCGGTCGGAGTCGGCGAGGATCCG
>JAYVMQ010000039.1:0-8967 GCA_043758855.1 Chloroflexota bacterium | reverse complement strand
CCATCAGTACTTTTGGGTTGAGTCAGTGTGGCGCGGCGGTCCGAGTGGATTGTTGCCTCTCCGCAACTACTGTGCGGCGCTGCCGCTGCAGTAGATGTGGAGAACTCGGCGAGGGCGCGGTGTCGTCGCGCACCGACCCAGGACTGTTGTCGGATGCCCGGCCGCTCTCAGCGCCCGGCTGCACCCGCAAGTGCGTCCTTGACCACACCCTGGGCCTCCTCGAGGAGTCGGGCGAGGTGGTCTTCGCCCAGGAAGCTCTCGGCGTAGATCTTGTAGACGTCCTCGGTTCCGGAGGGTCGCGCGGCGAACCAGCCGTGCTCGGTGGTGACCTTCACGCCACCGATGGGGGCATCGTTGCCGGGTGCGCGCGTCAGGACCGCCGTGACAGGCTCCCCGGCCAACTGGGATGCCTTGACCTGGGCCGGTGACAGCATCGCGAGGACGGCCTTCTCGTCGCGCGTGGCCGGGGCATCGATGCGGCGGTAGGCCGGAGCCCCGTGCCGGGCCGTTTGGGCCTGATAGGCCACTGCCGGATCGTGGCCTGTTCGGGCGGTCAGCTCGGCGGCCAGCAAGCAGGCAATGATGCCGTCTTTGTCTGTGGTCCAGACGGTGCCGTCGCGGCGCAGGAATGACGCTCCGGCACTCTCCTCGCCGCCGAAGCCGAGCGAGCCGTCGACGAGCCCGGTCACGAACCACTTGAACCCGACGGGCACTTCGAGGAGTCTGCGGCCGAGTTCGGCGGTGACGCGATCGATCATGCTCGACGAGACGAGCGTCTTTCCGACGGCCACGTCCGGACGGTAGTCGCGGTGCCGATACAGATACTCGACTGCAGCCGAGAGGAAGTGGTTCGGGTTCATGAGGCCACCTGATCCGGTCACGATGCCGTGCCGGTCGGCGTCCGTGTCGTTGGCGAAGGCGACGTCGAAGCGGTCCTTAAGGGCGACCAACCGGGCCATCGCGTAGGGCGAGGACGGGTCCATCCTGATCCGCCCGTCCCAATCGACGGTCATGAAGCCGAACTGCGGATCCACGACTTCGTTCGTGACGGTGAGGTCCAGCCCGTAGCGGTCGCGGATGACACCCCAGTAGCCGACGCTGGCACCGCCGAGCGGATCGACGCCCAGCTTCAGCCCGGAGCCGCGGATCGCGTCCATGTCAACGACGTTCGCCAGATCGGCCACGTACGTGTTGGTGAAGTCGTGGAAGCCGATCGCGCCGAGAGCCTTCTCGTAGGCGAGTCGCCGGATGGATTGCAGGCCGTTCCGTAATATCCCGTTCGCGTCGCGCTGGATTACCGAGGTGATGTCAGTGTCGGCCGGGCCGCCGTTGGGCGGGTTGTACTTGAAGCCACCGTCCTCGGGCGGATTGTGCGACGGGGTGACGACGATGCCGTCGGCGAAACCCGTGGTGCGGCCGCGGTTGTAGGTCAGGATGGCGTGGGAGATGGCCGGTGTCGGCGTCAGGGCATTGCCCTTGCTCGCCAGCACCGAGACGCCGTTGGCCACCAGAACCTCGATGGCCGTGCGCGTGGCCGGGGCGGACAGGGCGTGACTGTCCTCACCGATGAAGAGCGGCCCGTCGATGCCCTGACTGTGGCGGTAGCGGCAGATGGCCTCAGTGGTCGCGAGGATGTGACCCTCGTTGAATGAGGCGTTCAGCGACGAGCCACGGTGGCCGGAAGTGCCGAAGGCGACGGCCTGGGCGGGGATGGCGGGATCCGGCCGAACGTCGTAGTAGGCGCTGATCAACCGGTCGACATCGACCAGCATCGAAGGCTCTGCCGGCTTGCCTGCGCGCTGATCGACCGCCATCGTCGATGACCTCCAATGCTGGGAAGTGGCTCGCCGGAATGATGACGTTGCCAAGCTTATCTTGCCAGCGGTCGCCCGAAGCCGGGCTTCCGGGCTTGCGGCAGGGTCAGTAGGGGAGCGTGATGGTCGATGCCTTCTGGGCCTCGCCCAGGAGCGGCATGGTCCAGGCCAGCTCGATCGTGCGCAGCATCGAGTAGTGCGTGGTCGGTCCCTCGAAGCGCGCTCCCGGCGCCATGTTCGGGCTGACGACGATTGTGGCTATGTGCCCCCCGCCGTTGAGGTTGCTCGTGCCCTCATCCCAGGTGATGAATAGGACGGAGTCGACGAAAGCCGAACTGCCCGTGATTTGCGGCACGAAGACCTTTAGGAAGGCGTCCCCTTCTCCGACCGAACTGCTGTGCATGTCGTTGATCTGGTTGGGGATGATCATCTCGAAATCGGCCGCGGCCGGGTCAAAGCCGGACAGCTTGGTGATGTTGGCGCAACGGGCTGGGTTGCCGCTGATCGAGGTGTAGCTGATCGCCGGGTTGTGCTTGCGGGCGTAGTCGCCAGAGGCTCCCGGACCATCGGCCACGGCGTCGGCAACGCTGCCGAGATAGCAATTGCCGGGATAGCCCTGGGCGTAGACGCGCCACGTGCGCCCGGAGGACTCAATCTGGTCGAAGAGGTTTGTCACGCCCAGGTTGTAGGCTCCGTCGCTGTTGGTTCCCTGCAGACCACCCGATGTCAGGGCGATGTAATTGGGCTCTGACGGATGCGTCTCGGCGTAGAGGTTGGTGACCTGGCCGTAGCGGGCGATCAGCGAGTTGATGTATGGCGCCGTGCTGGACCCTACGATGGAGCCGGACTCGCGGTTCTCCAGAATGATCAAATAGATGTGCTTGAAGTTGGGTAGGCCGGAGCCCGGCATCGAGGGTGCCGTGGAGGAGGCCGCGGAAGATGCCGCGGAGGCCCCTGAGCCGAAGGGCTGCAGCGTCGCGATCGGCGTCGAAGCGCCAGGAGCGGACGGCAGCGCGGGGGAGGCCGTCGCGTTCCCGCCGGCGCAAGCGCCGACAACCATCGAGATCGCCAACGCCACGAGGGCGATTGGTCGAACCGGGCGAACACGGATTTTCATCGCCCGATTGTGGCCGACGGAGGGGCGTTTGTCGTCTACTTGCCGGGTCAGTCTCGAAACGGTTACGCCTATTCGGCCACGCCAGCTGCGGGGCCACCGGGCGAAGCCCTCAGGCCGGCCCGAGCCGCCTGCTCGGCGTGGAAGTGCGCCCGCAGCGGCTTCTCCTTGAGCGCCAGAACCGCGATGAATGAGAGCACGGCGGCTCCAACGCCTATCCAAACCGAATTGGCGATGGCAATCGAGAAGGCCTGATGGAAGCCGGCTGTGTAGGCGCCCTGCAGTTGGGCGGGAATACTCGCGAACATGCTGCCCGACGAGTTGCTAACGGCGGTGAGCGCACCGGGGTCGAATCCAGCTGGTGCCGTCGCAGGCACGGCGTTGGACGGTGCCCCGGCACCGACGACCGAGTCGTGGATCAAGCCCCAGGTCAAGTTATTGCGGAAGAGGGTGAAGGCCACGGTCAAACCAACAGACGTGCCGATCTGGCGGAACAGGGTCAGGTCGCTGGTTGCCGTGCCCAGGCGCTCGAATGGGACGTCGTTCTGAACGATCAGCGTGAAGATAGCCATGGTTGGGCCGACGCCAAGGCCGGCGAGCAACATCCAGAACCACAGAACCGGGTTCGGTGTGTCGGCGCGAAGGTTTGAGAAGAGGGCCAGACCAACGATCATGAACCCAAGGGCAACCGACAACAGGGTCTTATATCGGCCCGTCCGGCTGACGACCTGTCCGGCCACGATGGAACTGAAGATTAGCCCGAATAGAAATGGGAAGAGCAGATAGCCGGACGCGGTCGTGCTTGCGCCCTGGACGATCTGGAACCACAGCGGCAGGAAGATGATCAGGACGGAGAACCCGAAGACCGCGAAGAAGGTGGCGACCGCCGAGACCGCGAAGGTTCGGTTGCGGAAGAGGTCGAGCGGGATCATCGGATCGTGGGCCTTGGCCTCCACAAAGATGAAGACACCCAGGAACACGAAGCCAACGGCGAACCAGCCGAGCACGTACGGATCGAGCCAATTGCCGTTCTCGGCGAGGGTCAGGGCCACCAGAACGGGGACAATGGCCCCGACGAAGGTCGCGACACCCAGGATGTCAAGCGTGAAGCGGGCATTCGCGGGGTGAACCATGGGCAGGAGACGGCCGATCAGGTACAGCGAAACAAGGCCCACCGGGATGTTGACGAAGAAGATGTAGTGCCAGCCCACGGTGTCGGTCAGGATACCGCCGAGGAACGGGCCCACGAGGAAGGCGACGCCGAATACGGCACCGAACAGCCCCTGATATTTGCCTCGCTCGGCCGGCGTGAAGAGGTCGCCGATGACGGCCAGCGAGATCGGGAAGAGGGCACCGGCGCCAAGGCCCTGGACGCCTCGAAACAGGATCAGCTGCCACATCGTCTGGCTCAGGCCCGATAGGACCGATCCAATGAGGAACAGGACGATGCCGGTCAGGAGCATCGGCTTCCGTCCGAAGTAGTCGGACAGCTTGCCGTACACCGGGATGGCTGCGGTACTGGTCACCAGGTAGGCGGTAACCACCCAGGTGTAGAAGTCAGCTCCCTTGAGCTCCGTCGAAATCTTTGGCAGAACCGGGCCAACGATGGTCTGGTCAAGGGCGCCAAGGAAGAGGGCGAGCATGATCGCGCCCATGATTTCGAACCGGGCACGAGCGTCCACCTCGATGGCTGGGTGTGCCGCTGGCCGCTGGGCGGTCTCGGCTGTCATTGATTCTCCTTGCGTGTCTATCGGGACCGATCGGCCCCGAAGGCGGGGGAACGAGATGATACGGATAGATCGAGGGTAGCGCCAGCGAGGCCCGCTGGAGTTTCGGATCGGCGGGTCTCCCGCCCAGCGCAACCGGCGCGCTGAGAGACTGGCACGCTCTTTTCGGACGTCTGTGTCTCGCTGGCTGGACGCTGGCCGAGTACTTCAGGTTCGATTCAGGACCCGGCCGGACCATGCACTTCTGTTCGATGCCGCCGGCAAGTTCCAGGTGGTCCTCAGGAGGTAGTCATGGTGTCCCAACCGCGGCGACTCGGCAATCGCTTCGTCGTCTTCATTGCATCTCTGATTCTCGTAGGCATGATCGCAGGCGCTTGTTCTTCGGCGTCGACTACCACCACCTCGACCCTCGTTGGGACCGCGTTGAGCGGCCATTCAACGGGCGTCACCACGGTTCCCGCCAACCTACCGCCGCCGACGTCCACGACGGCTCCGGTGATTCCGGCTGCCGGGGGCGCCGTCGCGCTCCAGAACCAGTTCGTGTCTGTCATAAAGCAAGTCAGTCCATCCGTTGTCGAAATCGAGACTAGCGCGGGCCTCGGTTCTGGCGTGATCTACGACACCAAGGGCGACATCGTGACGAACGCTCACGTGGTAGGTACGGAGACGTCTTTTACGGTCACGCTCTCCGACGGGCGCTCGTTCCCCGGCACTTTGGTGGGCAAGTACACGCCGGACGACATTGCAGTTATCCGGATCACAGCAACCGGCTTGACCACGGCTACTTTCGGCAACTCCTCTCAGCTTTCCGTTGGTGACTTTGTCCTGGCGATGGGCAACCCGCTGGGACTCCAGTCGAGCGTCACCGACGGCATAGTGAGTGCCCTGGGACGCCAAGTCAGCGAGCCCAATGGCAACGCCCTGCCCGACGTCATCCAGACGAGTGCGGCAATCAATCCGGGCAACAGTGGCGGCGCACTGGTTGACCTCCAGGGCAACATCGTCGGCATCCCGACGCTGGCGGCCACGAACGCCCAGTTCGGCGGCAGCGCCCCCGGCATCGGCTTCGCCATCTCCAGCAACCGGGCAAAGTTGATCGCGGATCAGCTCATCAGCGGCGGCAAGGTGACCAACTCCGGCCGAGCCTATATGGGCGTCCAGCTTCGGGACGGCACGGCCGGTCCGGTCGTGGTGGCCGTCTCTGCTGGCGGCCCCGCCGACAAAGCAGGTCTGCTGGTCGGTGACATCGTCCTCGAGATCGACTCCAAGGCCACTCCGGATAGTGGAACCCTAATTGAGGCCGTGGCCGCTCACCATCCGGGCGACACAGTAAAGCTCAAGGTTCAGCACCGCGCCGGGACTACGGCCACGGTCAGCTTGACGCTCGGCCAGCTCCCCGGCTGATCGCGTACGATCCAGATGCTACAAGGGCGGTCCGAGAACGGGTCGCCCTTCCTCGTGGCGCTTCCCGCCGGTGCGCGCCGGGTTGGGACGACTAGACCACGTCGCGTCGCCGCATGCCCCAGGCGCCTACCGCGATCCCGCTCACCGCGATCATGAGATAGGCGCCGCTCCCGAACGGATCCCACCGGCCGATCATGGGCTGGCCCAGATGGGCCGTCAGAGCCAGCTGGTGGACCCAGTCCGGGAGGTTCAGCGGCGGCGCCACGAGGTCGATCAAGTACGTGATGAGCACGGGATGTTGACCTTGTAGAGGTAGGCGAAGGCCTGGAGGGCGGTCTGCTTTGGCACGACGCCGTCATTGATACCTGAGGTGATCGACTGCCAGACGGTCTGGGTGTTCTTGGTCGAGAGGAACTGGGGCAGAACGAGCGCGCCCACGATGCCGACGATAACGAGCAGCCCGAGCAGCGGCACGAGCAGACGGCGGTTGGGCCGGCGGCGCCGCCTGGCGGTCGAATCGGGTGTTGGGGTTGCGCCGAACGGTGGCTCGATGACTGGCTCGACCACGGGCTCGGCCGGCCTGGTCGACGACGCGGGCGGGACTACCGCCTCGGTCACGGGTCTGTCCTCGCGGTGCTGCACCGGTTGGTCGGCGCTGCTCGCGCCTCGAACTCCCATGTCTCGTCGAACTGATCATGACGCGGCCCTGTCGCATGTCAATCAAGCGCCCGACCTGGCCCACGCTCCGGCACCACGGCTACCGGCTGGCCGACCCGTTGGGTCGCCCGCAACTACCCGATTGTCTCCACCCCAAGCGAGTTCCTGTTTCGCCTGTCAGATCGGCGGACCTGCAGGGTCGCCATCGCATGGGGCCATGGGGTATCAATACGTCATTGTCAATCGGATCGGCTGAGAGGAGAAACATGCCGCGGGCGATCTCTCAAAGCACATCGGTCGCTTCGTCGGCGCGTTTCTTCGTGGCCGTTGGCCTCGTGTCTCTCGTCATTGCCGCGTGCAACTCGACTGACGCGCCCTCGACCCTCCCGCCTACGCAGCCCGTGGCTGCAGCGACCGATATTTCGGCCGTGACGATGACGCCGACACCCGATCCCGCTCCCACCAACACGCCAACCGCGACGTTTGCGGTCGCGACATCCGCCCCGCCGACATCCACCGCTTCTCCGACCCGTTTGGCGACGCCGACGCCAGTGCCGAAGCCAACTCCCACTCCAACGCCGGATTTGCGGACGGGGATGTGTACGAGCGCGCAGCTGAGCCTTAGCATCACGATTTGGGTCGGTGCCTCCGGGGCGGCCACGGTCGACGCTCACACCACCGCGACCAACGTCTCGTCTTCAAGCTGCAACATGCGCGGCAGAGCCGAGGCCCAGATTTTGGACGCCTCCGGAACGGTGATCGCGGACGCCGGGTCGGCTGCCGCAAGAGTTCTGACAACCGATCTGATCTATCCCCTTGCTCCCAACGGCAAGATCAACTCGATCATCCATTGGGGCAACTGGTGCAAGACGGCTCCGGCCCAGAACGTCAGGGTGGCGGTGATTGAGCCGTACGGGTTGGGTCGCATGGTGGCGCCCGCGAGTGGCGCAGCGCCGGTCCCGGCCTGCGCCGCGCCCGCCTCCGGGCCACTCGTCCACGCCGACGCCTGGCTGCCGTAGCAGGCATCTGGGCGCCAACTCCATTTGGCTGCAACTGTTATTTGGACGTGGCGGACGGGCCTCCGGCGGGGGCGGCGGCGCCGTTAGGAGGGCTCGCACCGAAGCGGCGGTTGAAGAACGATTTTGCCGTCTCGACCAGGACGAGGTAGGCGGCGGTCACGGCGATCAGGAGGGGCCAGAACGCGAGCGGCAAAGGAACAAAGCCGAGGACCTCCGCCAGCGGGCTCATCGGTAGGACCACGGCCACGAGCAGCGCTACAACGATCGCTGCCACGAGTTGCGGGCTGGGGCGGCTGCGCCAGAACGGGCTGCGCCGTGTGCGGATCACCAGGACGACCAGAATCTGGGTGAAAAGCGACTCCACGAACCAGCCGCTGTGGAACGCCTTGGCACTCGAG
Source organism: Chloroflexota bacterium (assembly GCA_043758855.1). GTDB lineage: Bacteria > Chloroflexota > Limnocylindria > Limnocylindrales > CSP1-4 > Fen-1039. The sequence continues at coordinate 834 of JAYVMQ010000039.1, read as the reverse complement.
TCAGTCGCGCCGACAAGCCAGAGAAGCAGGCGGAACGTGACGTAGTCGAAGATCGACGAGATCGGGCCGAAGAGGAGCATGAATCGCTCGATCGCATGGACGTCCCAGCGCGCCGGTTCGGCCTCGACCTCTGGGTCCACGGTGTCCGTCGGGATGGCGATCTGCGACGCGTCGTAGATCAGGTTGTTGAGCAGAATCTGGCCCGGCGTCATCGGCAGGAACGGCAGCAGCAACGCGGCACCGGCCATGCTGAGCATGTTGCCGAAGTTGGAGCTCGTGCCCATCCGGATGTACTTGAGGGTGTTGGCGAAGGTTCGCCGGCCCTCGGTGACGCCCTGGCTGATGGACGCCAGGCTCGGCTTCAGCAGGATGATGTCGGCGGCCGAGCGGGCCACGTCTGTGGCGTTGCTAACGCTGATGCCCACGTCGGCGACATGGAGTGCCGGAGCGTCGTTGATGCCGTCGCCCATGTAGCCGACTACCGCCCCCGACTCGCGCAGTGCCCGAATCACCTGCAGCTTCTGGTCGGGGTCCACCCGGGCGAAGATCGTGGTTCTCGGCGCGCGCGCCACGAGCGCAGGGTGGGTGAGTTTGCGCATCTGGTCGCCGGTCAGGACCTCGCCCACCTCCAGCCCGACCTGCGCAGCGACGTGTCGCGCGACGAGGTCGTTGTCGCCGGTGATGACCTTGAGCGAGACCTTCTGGGCGGCCAGGCGCAGGATGACATCGGCGACGCCCTTCTTCGGTGGATCGCTGAAGAGGAGGACGCCCTCGAAGGTCAAGTCGCGCTCGAGGCCGGCCAGGTCTGGCGAGCCCTTGCCGGCAAGTTCGGCC
>JAYVMQ010000038.1:0-8754 GCA_043758855.1 Chloroflexota bacterium | reverse complement strand
TAGTGTGAAGCGGGCCGTCGCCCAGATCCGGGCGGCGGCCGCGGAGCTCAGGCACCCCAGGCGCCTCGCTCCACCCACCGTTCGCCGCTATGTCCGCATGGTGATGCGACGTCGAGCCAAGTTGGGAGCGACGATGGGCAGATCAGATCGCCTGATCGCCACTTGCGCCTTCTGACCGTCCGTGGGAACGTGGAATCAGTGCCGCACTAGATGGCACGGCCGCCGGTCGGCGTCGATATCGAACTGACGATGATGGGCGCGGAGGTCAACGGACGCCGGCCTCCGGCCAACTCCGCGACGGACATGTCCGCCTTCGCGGCGAACTCGCGCACGGACCACGATCTGCGCGCCACCCGACTGCGGGCAGTGAGGAATTCGCTCAGCGCTCCCAAGATTGGGCCAGGAGGTCCGCGATCGTCTGAGCGAGCCCGTGCGGGTTCTCGAGGCCCATGGCGTGTCCAGTGTCCGGGACAACGGAGAAGGCGACGCCGGCGGCTTCAAGATCGTCCCGCGGGGTCAACGCGTCGCTCTTCGCGCCGTCGAGGTACCACCGCGGGATCTGTAACGTCTTCACTGTCGGGCGCAGCGGGGGCTCCGTTTCACGTTCCATGGCCACCGCCTCGCGATGGAGGGCGTACGGCGCGACGAGGCGGGTGATCCCGATGTGGGCGGCTCGCAAGCCCTTCGGCTGCGCCTCCGCCTCCCGCGTCTGGCTCAGGAGCAGATCGGCGAACCCTCGCTCCACGAATTCCTGCTCGGATTGGGCCGTCATCGCGTCTGGTTCGCCCCCGAGGCTCCCCTCGGCCATGATCAGAAGCGACACGGTGTGCGGTCGGGCCGCTGCGACAAGGATGCCAACGCCGCCGCCCATGCTGTGGCCGATCACGCCGCACTCCGTCAAGGCGAGATCATCGATCACGGCCACGATCGTCCGAGCGTGGTCTTCGAGGGTGTAACCGAATTCCAGCGGGCGATCGCTGTAGCCGTGGCCGAGGAGGTCGATCAGCAGCTGATGCCGCCCCCGCAGCTGTGGCTCTACGGCGGCCGGCAGGAGCTCACCGGTCGAGGAGCACTGCCAGCCATGCAACCAGAGCAGGGGCGGGTCGGCGCCCGGAATCTCGATGTAGCGAATGAACGCCCGGTCCTCGGGCAGGTAGACCGGCTTCACGCCGGTACGCGCCTGAGTGTGTTCTCGTCGTCAGCGTCCGTCACGACCGGCTCGCGGAACCGGTAGCCGAGGCCGCGGATCGTCTCGATGCAAGATGCCTGGTCGCCCAGCTTCTTCCTGAGCGACCATACATTCGCCTCGATCACGTTGCTCCCACCAGCGTCGAAGCCCCAGACGTGCCGGAGGAGGTCAACCCGGGGCACGACCACCCCCTGGCGCTCACGGAGGTAGCTGATCACCTCGAATTCGAGCTTGGTCAGGTCGACTCGCCGGCCGTCGAGCATGAGTTGACGATGGACGACGTCGAGGATGGAGTCGTCATCGATCTGCAGCTCGGAGGCGATGAGCCCGGTCAGCCACCCATCGATCGACGATGGCCCGAAATCGTTCATGACGGAGTAGTAGGGGATACCGTCGAACTCGATCGCCTCGCCCGGGACCAGGCTGAAACCAAGCGGGACGACCATGGGGCCGTACGAGGCGATGTCCCGAGCCGTCGCGTAGACCCTACGCAGATGCGGCCGCAGCTCCATGTAGATCCGCTTCAGATCGAGCCACACGGCTGCCTGAACGGGTGATGGGCCGTCTCCGTGGTCGCGCGCGAGCACCGTGCGGTTGAACAGCACCCGCTCTCCGTGAGCGACGGGCTGGCTCCGGAGGTGAGCCCAGCATTGGCCAGCAACCGGATCCGCTTCGATGAGGCGATGGCTAAGGCTGTCCATCTCACAGATGAGGTAGAAGCCGACAACGGCGCCCGACCGGTCGCGGGCGACCCGGAAGGCGCCTTGGGCCAGTCGCCACCATGCATCCAATGCAGCCTCAGAGCCCCCCGATTCATAGCGCGCGATGATCGCCGCGATCGCCGGCCCGTCCTCGGGGGTCGCCGACTCCACCGAGTACTGGTGCTCGGTCGTCGGGAAGAAGGCCTCGCGGACGATCGGGTTCTCGAGGATGTACAGGAGATCGGCCGTGTATCTCCACATGTCCCGGTTCGAGGCGCGAGCGACCTCGTCGCGCAGCTGACGCCAGGCAGCCGCGCGATAGCGCTTGGACCGATCGGGGTCCGACGAACGGAGGAGGGCCGCGATCGCCTCGCGGACCGTGTCGTGGAGGATTAGACCGTCATCGCTGAGCTCGACGAAGGCGAGCACGCGGAGACGGTCGAAGGCGACCTGCGGGGCGATGTCGGGCAGCATCGCGGCCAGGAGCGACAATGTCGGCCGACGGACGACCGACGCGGCATCGAGCGCTTCCCGCGTCATCGGATCCAGGACCCCGAGGTACAGCTCGGTGAGCCCCTCGACGATCGCCTTGACGGTGACGGCTTCCAGCTTCAGGTCGGGGCGCTCGGCCAGTGCCGATGCGGCTAGCCGCAGCGAAAGGGGGTGGCCACGGGTGAGCCGGTAGATGCGGTCGGCCTCATCGCCGGCGTGCCCCGCCAGAGCGAGGACGGTCTTCGCCACATCACGGCGCAGATTCTCGAGCGGCAAACCGCGAAACAGCCCGCCGAGGTCGCTCGGCCAACCCGTCATCGGGGCCTCGCGTCCGGCAAGGACGACTCGCACCCCGGCGGTGAGCGCGGGCACGAACGTCTGGCGCAGCCATGGGTCCAGGAGCCGCAGCACCTCGTAGGTGTCCACGATCAGGATGACGCGATCGCCGAGTCGGCTCAGGCGGGCCGCGGCATCCTCCGCGGTCTCCACGTCGCCACCGGTCTTGCGCTCGAGGGCGGCCAGGAAGCCGCGCTCGGTGGGCTCGATGGTGCGGCCGTCGAGGTGGAGGACGGTCGCGCCGTGGGCCCGGGCCTCGAACGCGAAGGCCCCGACAAGGGCCGACTTGCCGATGCCCGCGATGCCATGAACGAAGACGATCATCGGGCCAGCCTCGCCGAGCAGTTGGCGAAGGATCTCCATCTCGTCGTCACGCCCAACCAGGCCAGCCGCCTGATCATCCATCAGCTGGCGAACGGTGGGAGTCATCGGCGGAGTGTGCGCGTGTTTCCTCCACCCGTCGATTCGCTCCGGGCTCAGGCGCCTGGAGTAAAGCCGTAGGTCCCGTCCCAGGCGAAACTGCCACCGCCCAGCGGCGAGACACCGACGCTGGCGTGGAACCCGCGGAACACCCCGGTCCCGCCCGAGATCGTCACCGTGCCGAGCCCGGTCGCCAAGTCCAGCGTGACATGGCCGTACGCGGTGTTGCTGCCCGGTCCGTCGATGGTGATGTCGCTGCTCAGGGTCAGCGTTCCGAAGTCGGCAGCCTGAAGGTAGTAGACCCTCGAGCCAGCCTTGATCACATTGAGGCTCGACGACGTGATCGTGCAGAAGTCACCGGCGGCGCCGGTGTAGGTCACGCAGCTCTTGGTCACGGCCAGATCGCCGCTTCGCGGAGACGCAGAGACCGCGGGTGCGAGAGTTGCCAGGCACAGAGCCGTGGCTCCAACCAGGAGCAGGAGTCGCTTTGCGTGCATCGGGATCCCTCCGCGCGGGATCGGCTGACCAGTGGCTCGCACAATCTGGGCGACCATCGAGTCGGGCCTCCCGCGTCTTCGAGACGACCGTAACCCGCCGCGGTCGTAACGGGTCGATGGCTCCCTGAAATCAACCTGAAGTCGCCGTGTGCTTTCGCCGCGCAACGCTGCCCGAAGGTGGCCCAGGGTGTAGCACCGCAGGCGAATAGACCGCGCCGCGAGCCGGGCTCACGCTCACCGCGATGTCGACGTGCGTGCAATCGAGCGTCACCAGCGTCCCGCGCGCCCGTCCCGCGCCTTGGCGTAGCTGTCCTTCGCCCTGTGGCGAGGCGGCCGGCTGAGTGATCCGCACCTGCGACAACGGACACCCGCCCCCCACGTCCCATCCGGGACGCGGTGCCCCGCCTGTGAGCGGCGCCGGCCCAGTCGGCAGTCGCGCGGGTACGACGCGAACCACGACCGGGCGCGGGCGTCGCTCGCTGCGATGCTTCCCGCTGCCTGCTTCTACTGCCGCACCATTGTTGGGGCGCGCGAGACGTTCGTCGCCGCGCACGTCGTCGACGGCGACCCATCTGCCGGCTGGGCGGCTGCACATGCCGCGTGCAACGAGCGGGCGAAGGTGCGCAGGGGGTGGGGTAGCACCTCGGAGGCCGACGATCCCGCCAGTACCCGTGCCCGGCAATCCGCAGTGCGCCCGGGTTTCTCCCTTTTTTCCGGGGCGCCTGAGTGACCCCCCGCGGCGCGGCGCGGCCGCTGCAGGCTTGGCCCGTGGGCGCCCAGATTGGCCCACGTGGCGCGCTGACCCAGGCCGTGGCCAGCGACGCGACCGAACGCACGAGGGCCCCGGGCTGGCGCCCGGGGCCCCGGTTGCGCTTGCGGCGCGGGCTACCGCCGGATGACGGCCTCGAAGCCGTCCTCGTCGCGGCTCAGGACGGTGATCCCGAGCGGCGGCTCGGCGATGGCCACCTCGGGGTTGGTGTCGACCTGCGGCCGCTTCGATCGGCGCGCTGGTGGGCGAGGCGTCGTGGTCGGGATCGGCTCGGGCTTCGGAGTCCGGGCCTTCGCGCCGGCTCGGCGCTCCGGCTTCGCGACTGGCTCGGCTTCGACGCTCGTCGCCGCAGCCGCCGTGCGGGCCTTGGCGTCGCGGGCGAGGCCGGCGGTGTACTGGTTCCAGTGGGTCTTGCACATCCGGCCCAGCCCGTCGCGCTGGCTGGGCTGGACCGGGAAGTCGGCGACGGGCGCCTCGTGAGGCTCGATCCCGAAGCGGGCCGACCCGCTGCACGTGCGGAGCTCTGCCATGTCGTTCCTCCGTTCGCTGGCTCGCTGGTTGCGGGCCTGGCGCACATCCATCACTCCGCTCGCGCCGGAATGCAAGTCCGATGACGACGACCCGTATGACGAATGGGCCCGCTGCCACGGCGCCCTGGCGGAACCGGATCACGGGCTCGGGTGCGGAGGACCCGGCCCAGCTCCTCGCCAACCCGGCCAACTGGCGCACCCACCCGGCGGCCCAGCGCAACGCCCTGCGCGGCTCGCTCGACGTCGTCGGCTGGGTGGCCCAGGTCATGGTCAACACGGTGACTGGCCACGTCGTCGACGGCCACGCCCGGGTTGAGGAGGCCCTCAGCCGGGGCGAGCCGACCGTGCCGGTGCTGTACGTCGAGCTCAGCCCCGAGGAGGAGGCGCTCGTCCTCGCCACGCTCGACCCGATCGGCGCGATGGCCGACCGCGACGACGAGAAGCTGCGGGCGCTCCTGGCGGACGTCACCGTGGACGACGCCGGCCTGCTCGCGCTGCTCGGCGACCTCGCCGGCCCGAAGGCGGGCCTGACCGACCCCGACGACGTCCCCGAACCCGCCGATGAGCCATGGGTCAAACCGGGCGAGCTGTACCAGCTCGCCGACCACCGGATCCTGTGCGGCGACGCGACGGACCCCGCGGCCGTCGCGTGCCTGCTCGATGGCGCAGAGCCTCGGCTCCTGGCGACGGATCCCCCCTACGGCGTCAGCCTCGACCAGACCTGGCGCGACGGCGTCTACAACGGGCCCCGCAAGCGGGTCAAGGGCTGGGGCGTCGTGGCTGGCGCCGCCAAGCCGTACATGATGGGCGAGGCACCGGGTGGCCAGGTTGATGGCGACGACGCCCCACTGGCCAGCGGCGGCGCCCGTCGGCGAACGAAGGGCCACCGGCACACCTCGATCAGCGGCGACGTTCGCGCCGACTGGTCCGAGGCGTTCGCCCTCGTGCCTTCGCTCCAGGTCGGCTACGTCTGGTACGCGAGCGCCCACACCCTCGAGGTGCTGCAAGGACTCCTCGGGATCGGTTTCGAGCTCGCCCAGCAGATCATCTGGGACAAGGGGCTCTTCTCGATCGGCCGCTCCTGGTACCACTGGGCGCACGAGCCCTGCCTCGTCGTGCGCAAGCCGGGCGTGCCCAACCTGTTCATCGGCGAGCACGACCAGGCCACGATCTGGCGGGCGCCATCGCCCAAGCGGATCGGCTCGGGCTCCAAGGAGCAGAAGGAAGACCACCCGACCCAGAAGCCGGTGCTCCTGTCCGAGATCCCGATCCGCAACCACCTCCGGCCGGGCGAGGCCGTGTACGAGCCCTTCAGCGGCTCAGGCACGACCCTCATCGCGGCCGAGACCCTCGGCCGGCGCTGCTACGCGCTGGAGATCGACCCGAAGTACGCCCAGCTGACGATCGAGCGCTGGCAGGCCTTCAGCGGTCGGACGGCGGTCCTCGTCGATGGGTAGGCGGGGACCGGCGCCGGGGCCGACCAGGCTCAAGCTCCTGCGCGGCGAGACGCGACCCTCCCGGGTCAACTACCGCGAGCCGAAGCTCGCCGCGAACCTGCCGGCCCAGCCGGCCGATCTCACGCCCGGGGCCGCTGCCGCCTGGGGGCGGGTCGTCGGCGAGCTCGGGCCGACCGGGGTCCTGACCGCGCTCGACGGCGACGTCCTGCGCGTCTACGTCGAGGCGCTCGACCGCTACGTCGGGGCCGCCACGGCCCTGGCCGCGAGCGGTCCGCTCATCCGCGGCGCCCGGGGCGGGGAGCTCGTCCGCAACCCGCTCCACTCGATCGTCCGAGACAATGCGACGCTGCTCGTGACCCTCGCCCGCGAGCTCGGCACGACCCCCTCGGCGCGCTCGGGACTCCGCGCGCCACAGGCCGAGCCCGGGGCGAAGCTCGCCGCGTTCCTGCGATCCGGGCATGGCTGACTCGAGCGCGGTCCGCTTCATCGAGGCGTTCTGCCGTCACTCCAAGGGCGAGTGGGCGGGCAGCCCGCTGCGCCTCCGACCGTGGCAGCGGCGCCTGGTAAACGAGCTCATGGCCAGCGGCCCAACCGGCCGCCGTCGTCACCGGATCGGCTATATCGGGCTGCCCCGCAAGAACGGCAAGAGCACCCTCGGGGCCGCCCTTGCGTTGTACGGCCTGTTGGCCGACGGGGAACCGGGCGCGGAGGTGTACAGCTGCGCCGGGGATCGTCGCCAGGCCGAGATCGTGTTCGGTGAGGCGAAGCGGATGGTGGCGGCCGATCCCGACCTCGCCTCCGTCGTTCGCGTCCAGCGCTACCACCTCGAGGGGCCCGACCAGGCCATCTACCGGGTGCTGTCCGCCGACGCCGCCCTGCAGCAGGGACTCAATCCCAGCTTCGTCGTGTTCGACGAGGTCCACGTCCAGCCCAACGAGGACCTCTGGAATGCGCTCACCCTGGGCTCGGGCACGCGCCGCCAGCCGCTCATCATCGGGATCACGACGGCGGGCTTCGACGAGGGCAGCCTGGCGTACCGCCTGTATGCCTACGGCCAGGACGTCGTGGCCGGTGCGGTCGTCGATCCGACCTTCTTCTTTCGCTGGTGGGAGGCGCCCGCGGGCACCGACCACCGCGACCGCGCGGCCTGGCGGGCGGCCAACCCGGCCCTCGGCGAGTTCCTCAAGGTGAGCGACTTCGAGGCCGCGGTCCGCACGACGACCGAGAGCCCGTTTCGGCGGTTCCGGCTCAACCAGTGGGTGGCCGCCGAGCATCTGTGGCTGCCGGCCGGGCTATGGGAGGGCCAGGCTGACCCTGACCGGGCGCTCGACCCACGACTTCCGCTCGCGGTCGGGATCGATCCCGCCTATAGCGACGACACGTTCGCGATCGTCGCCGCGCAGCGCCAGGGCGAGGACACGATCGTCCGGGCCCGCTTCTACCTCAACCCCTATCCACCGGGCCACAGCGCCCGCGAGGAGTGGGTCGTCGACCATGAGGAGGTGCGCGGCTATGTCCGGCAGCTGCGCCGGGACTTCTCGGTCGCCGCGACCCGGATCGACGGCCGGACGGTCGGCGGTCCGGCCTTCGTGTACGACCCCTCGTCGTTCACCGAGTCGGCCCAGATCCTCGAGGACGAGGGCCTCGCGATGATCGCGTTCCCGCAGACCGATGCCCGGATGGTCCCCGCCACCCGGCTCTTCTACGACCTCCTCATCGACCGTCGGATCTGGCATGACGGCGACCCGACACTCGCCCTCCATCTGCGCAACTGCCACGCCGTCGAACGGGGCGAGAACGGCTGGCGACTGCGCAAGGGGACGAAGAGCTCGGCCCGCAAGATCGATGGCGCGATCGCGGCGGTGATGGCGGTCGCCCAGGCCGGCCAGGCCGCCCCGCCGCCGCGGATGCTGGCGTTCCTCGCCTGACGGCTGGGCTCCCCGCCATGCAGGACGGAGCAGGCTCGTCGGCGGCCACACGATGACCTGATCGTGTGGTCGCTTCGTCCTCGCCCATCGAGCCTAGGTCGGTGGCACCGCCCTGATGCGATCGATGTGAGGCTTCGCGCCCAGGCGCTCGTACGTGGCCAGAGCGGCTGCCATCAGCTCCTTACGCAGAGCGGGATCGTTGGCCGCCAGCGCCTCGCGAGTCCGCGCGGCCTCAAACGGGGACAAGCGGTCGAACCCCTCGATCGCCCTGCCCAGCATCTCTCTCGCCCGCACCATATCTCCGGCCGAGGCCGCCGCGAGCCCCTCCGCGCGATCGATGGCCGGACCTGCGAGCGCCAACTCTGAGGAGCGAGCTTTCGCCTCCGGGAGGAACGTACGCAGGGCATCCCAGTCCCCGAGCGCGATCAATGCGTC
>JAYVMQ010000037.1:0-11905 GCA_043758855.1 Chloroflexota bacterium | reverse complement strand
CATCGCGAGTTCCGTGGCACGGCCTACGAGATCTCAGTCACGCGCCAAGGTCCCGGCAACGAGGTTTCGATGCTTGTAGACGGAATGGCGATAGTCGGTGACGTTGTGCCGCTGCCGGCGCCCTCAACGGTCACTGTCAAGGTGGAGGTAGTTCTGGAATGAGCGACGTTACGGCCTTGATTCCGGGCAGGCCCGGAGTTCCGGGCGCGCCCGGGGAATACTACGGTCGCCCGACGCTCCGGCTCGAGAGCGCCCATTGCTGGGTCGAAGTGCTGGCTGTCGGCGGGCCACGTATCATCGGCTTCGGTCTGTCGGGCGGTGGCAACGTCCTATGCGAGACGCCACAGGCCAGCTGGGATCACGGCCACGGGCTGTACGAGTTGCTGGGCGGGCACCGGTTGTGGTTCGCGCCGGAGACGTCGGACTGCAGCATTCCCGACGCGACCGGTCTGACGCTCGCCCCGATCGCGGACACGGCCGGTCCGGCGGTTCGTTTGATTGGCGCCGTCGAAGCTCCAACTGGTGTTCGCAAGATCATCGAGGTTCGGCTCGATCCCGAGTCGGCCGCCGTGTCGCTACGTCACATCATCGCCAACGAAGGGTCCGCCACTCGCGAGATTGCGCCTTGGGCGATCACCCAGCTGCAGCTCGGCGGCGTCGCCACCGTCGCGTTGGCAGCGCCTCCCACCGAGCACGTCCTCAACCCGAACCAGCTGCTAGCCCTGTGGCCGTATGCCACATGGTCGGACGCTCGGCTGGCTATCGGTGAGCGGTCGCTGACGGTCACGGCCACGCCCGGCGCGCCGTTCAAAATCGGCTGCCTGAGCAATTCAGGCGTGGTCAGCTACCTGCGTGCGGGCGTGCTCTTCAGCAAGCGTTTCGATCCGGCAGTGGCTGCGCCGCACGCCGACATGGGATGCAACCTGGAAATCTATTGCGACCAGAGGACCATCGAGTTGGAGTCGCTGGGCCCCCTTGTCCGCCTTGCCCCGGGCGGCTCGGTCACGCACGACGAGCGCTGGGAGTTGCGCCGGGTCTAGTCGAGCTCGTAGTCCAGCAGGTATGGCTCACCGCTGACGCCGACGAGATCTCCCGTGCCGGAGCCGGCGATCGCGCGCCAATGGCCCGCCGACTGCCGGCCGTCGTGGTCGCCGCTGGACTCCATGACGAAGCTGCCGCTTCGTCCATCGATCGAGCCTTCGATCCGCTGTAGGCCGACGAACCTGGCCGAGCGGTCCGGCCTGTAGCAGAAGGCACACTCGACCGAACCTTCGCCGACGATTCCGGCACCAAAGCGCTGCGTTCCGCTCACCCGGGTAAGCCTGGCCTCGCCAGCGACCTCGCGGATCGTCTGCTCGCTGCCGCCGGTGACGGTGAACGCTCCCGTTGCCCTCGTCACGCCGGCTCGAGCCCGGCAGGATCGTCATCGCCGGCCTCTTCGGCGCGTTCGCCGTCGTCGGCTCCGCCGGACGGTTCGGACCCAGGGATTTCTCGGTCGTTGTGGGCCGTGTAGTCGGGCACAGTTCGCTCGTATGAGCTGGTCATCAGGGGCGAGGAAATCATGAAGTCGGCCGAGGCCCGGTCGCAGGCGACCGGTATGTTCCACACCACAGCGATGCGCAGCAGCGACTTCACGTCGGTGTCGTGAGGCTGCGGCTCGAGCGGATCCCAGAAGAAGACCAGGAAGTCGATGCTGCCGTCGGCAACCATCGCTCCAACCTGGAGGTCGCCGCCGAGCGGTCCGGACTGGAGGCAGGTCACGGGCAGATCCAACTCGCGCCCGAGCATGGTGCCGGTGGTGCCGGTTGCGACCAGATCATGCCGCGCGAGCATGCCCCTGTTGAAACGCGCCCACTCGATCAGGTCCAGCTTTTTGTTGTCGTGAGCGACTAGCCCGATTCGTTTGCGAGGCTTCAGCTCCATCATCAGTGGTCATCCTCCTCTGGCTGAGCCTTCGTTGCGGTGCCAGCCTGAGCCAGCATGGCAGATGAAGGCCAGATGCGGGTTGGTTGGCGGTCGCCAGCCGGTGAGGCCATTTCTGGCCCGATGCCGCAGCAGGTCATCGACACGGGTTCGTAAGCATCTCATTTCCGCAAGGCGACCGACCCCGGCTGGCATCGAGCGAGCCGCCGGGCCGGTCGCCTGATCGAACTAACCCAGCGCCTCGAAGCGTTCGAGCGTGTAGCGATCGACCACCGACTCGTCGAGAGTGACGACGGCCGGGACCGCCATTCGGCCTTTCTCGATAGGTAGCGGCACGCTGAGGAGGTCGTGCAGGAGAAGGCCGGCCGTAGCAAGGCCGTGGGCCGGCTCGGGGGTGGTGGCGTGGCCGTTGTCGTGTATGGCCGCCGCCACGCGGAGCGCCGCGGCCGCGCGGAGGGCCGTCGCGATCCCCACGCCCGTCTCGAAGTAAGTGCCCAGAACCACTGTGACTCCGGCGCCAGCAGCCGCGTCAACGATGCGCCTGGTCGCCGCCATCCCACCGACCCGCCCAGGCTTGACGATGATCACATCGGCCGCGTCCTCGGCCAGGGCGGCCCGCACGGCGCCCTCGGAGTCGATGCTCTCGTCGAGGGCAATGGGCACATCGACACGCTCTCGGAGCGCGGCGTGGCCGATCAGGTCCCAGGCGGCGAGAGGCTGTTCCACGTACTCGATCCGGAAGGACTCGACCGCCGCGAGCCGTTCTATGGCTGTCTCGAGATTCCAGGCGCCGCCGGCGTCGATCCGGAGTCGCGGCTCCGGGCCAACGGCCGCGCGGACCGCCCGAATCCGGGCCACGAGCTGGTCCGTCACGCGCTCGAAGCCCGCCCTCAACGTGAGCGTGCCAAATCCCAGCTGCACTGCCTGGGCCGCTGCCTCAGCGCCGGCGTCAGGCCCGCCGAAGCGGATGGCCGCACTGACCGGGATGGAATCCACGGCAGCGCCGCTGACCATGCCGCCACCCTCGCGGCCGGCCGCGCCGCCGCCCGCGCGGCCGCCCGCACCCCGCGCCGCTACGAGCGCCGCAATCGCGCCCTCGACGGCCGCCATGGCAGCCCGGCCGGGTTCGCCCTGGGGCGCCAGTTCGGTCCATGCCGGTGGCCGCCCCACAGCGAGTTCTGGCACGATCTCGCGCATCAGCAACGCCAGGACTCCGGTGGTGACGTCCTCTGCAATGGGGTTGAGGGTGGCTTCGCCCAACCCTTCGGCCCCATCCTCGTCCACGATGCGCAGGAGCCACGAGCGTCGATGCGTGTATTCGCCGGTCGCGTCCAGTATCGGCCGGCGAAAAGGCACTCGGACGTGGATCGCCTCCACCCGGGCCAGATGCGGTAGAGCAGGGGAGTCGGAGGGGGGCGGCGTGGGCTGACCCATCAGCGGCTAGGCGTGTGCATGTGGCTCCATTCTACGGGCCACGCCCGCTGGTATCGGCCGGCGCCGACCCCCTGGCCGGGTGCACCTGGCGCGTTCGGCTCACCGGGCAGGACAGGACCGCCCCAATCGGGCGGGTCGCCACCGCGCGACTAGCATCGGACACGCATTTGCCTCGCGCATCTAGGGCGGGGTCTGACTAGTCGGGGGGTTCAATCAGTGGACCAGTCGCGGTCGCCACAAGAGCCGAGTTCGCCACAAGAGCCGAGTTCGCCACAATATTCTAGTGCGGCTCCGGAGTGGGCTCCCACCGAGTCGGCCTCCCAGAAGCCGGATGCCCCGCAGCCATCGGCCCCGCAGCCCCGGGCGCCTCAGCGGGCCGGTCGTCGGATTGGTCGCAAGGCGCAGCTGGTCGGCCTCCTGCTGATCCTGGTCGTGGTAGGCGCCGCGGCCTTAGTCGGCCAGCGATTGCTCACCGCCAATCCCAGCTCCTCGGCGGCCACGCAGACCGTGTGGCAGAACATCACCGCCGGGATTCGCGATACGGGCGTGCCGAAGGACGTCGCCCTGGAGGCCTTCGCCTACCTCTACCACGTGGACATCCCCGGCGTGACCGTGCCCCACGGAGTCGAGGGCAGCGATGCGCCGACCTCCGGCAGCGGCGCGATGCGCTGGGTCCGGGCCAATTGGGATCAGCTGACCGCCGACCAGCAGGCCGTGATCAACCGTTACCTGGTGCCCGGCCCCAATGACATCGCGCTCCCGGCAGATTCCGCCAGCCCCGTCGTCTCGGGCGCCCGCGGCGCTGCGAAGCCCGAATTCCAGCTGACGGCAGCCCGCAAGACCGCGTCAGTAACGGTTGTTTCGGCTCCGGATGCGCCCGCCAACGTCGGCGTTGCCCTGGAAGCCGAGCTCGTAGCCGACCTCGCCCATCTCGGCCCGAGGCTCGGCCTGCCCATCCTGACGGTCGGAGGCGTCAACACGGACGTCAAGTTCCACGTGAGCGACCTGGACGGCGGCAACACACTCTTTACGACTCAAGCTAAGGTCATGGGCAATGGCCACTACCGGCCGTGCGATGTCACGGCCTGGTCGAACGCCTGGCAGGGTCAGGTCTCAAGTAGCGGCGTGGTTTCACCGGCCCTCCACGTCGCGGTAACCCACGAGGCGATCCACTGCTATCAGAACGTGGTATGGGGCGACCTCGCAACCGGCTATGCGATCCCCGCCTGGATCACCGAAGGGACGGCGCTCTACCTCGCGGCCGTCGATACCAACATCGAGGAGCATATGATCGCGGGCAAGTGGAAAAACGACTACTTCACGCCCGAGACTCCACTGACCAACCGCTCCTACGATGCCTTCGGCTACTACGCGCTGCTCGACTATCTGGGCCGCGACATGTGGAGCCTCATAAAGCAGGGCTGGACGGCCGCGGCCACCAATGCTCAGCGTTCCAACTCCTTCATCGCCGTCCTGCGCGGAGACGATCAGGACGTCCGCGATTCCTGGGCAACCTCGTACCTGCGCCAGGATCTCTGGGGGGCGCCCTGGATCATGCACGGCTTTGGTCTGCCGGATTCGGCCCAGGTGTTTCGCAACCCAGCCCAGGCCCTCGCGGATCCGGGTTACATAGGCACGCTCGAGGGCCGCTCGAACAAGATCCTCGAGGTGACTGCCTCGGCAGGGGAGGTTGTCACGGTCACGACAACCGGTCTGGCCAACGTCCACGACGAAAGCGGCAACAACCAACTGAGCTTCCAGACGCAGAAGTTCTGCACGTCCGGTGAGTGCATCTGCCCGGCGAACACTCCAAAGGCCGGCCAGACGATCGCCACGAAGAAGCTGACCCTGCCCTTCGTGCTGGCGCTGAACGCGCCCTTCGGCGGCTCCAGCTACAGCGTCATCGGGCGCAAGCTGGACGACGAGTGCGGCCGCAAGGCCACCCCGCCGCAGAATGCCGGCCCCTGCACCGGCAAGTGCGCCGGTTCGAACGGCGACCCGCACCTACTGACGATCAACAACTACCGCTACGACTTCCAGGGGGCGGGCGAGTTCACCCTGCTGCGGTCCAAGGCTGGCAGCCTCGAGATCCAGGCCCGACAGGAGCCGTACACCGGGAACGGGACCCCGCGTGTTGCTACCAACACCGCCCTTGCGGTCAAGGTGGCTGCGCACCGGGTCGGCGTGTACGCCACGTCCGCCGGGCTCCAGGCCAAGCTGGATGGGGCAGTCCTCGACATCACCAAGGCAACCGACTTGGGCGGAGGCGCTCGAATCGCGCCTTATACGAATGGCCTCGAGATCGACTTCCCGGATGGCACCAAGCTCTGGGCCCTGTCCGTTGGCCAGTGGGGAGTCAACGCCCAGATCTCGCCGTCCGACGCACTCCGCTCGAGCGGAGTCGGTCTGCTCGGCAGCATAGTTCCGGGTGGTCTGGGCGTCCCGGCGCTGCCCGACGGCACGCGTCTGCCGATTGCGGCCGATAAGCACCAGCGCAATTCCGTGATCTACGGCCGCTTTGCGGATGCCTGGCGGGTGACGGACGCCACAACTCTCTTCGACTACGACGCGGGCAAGACCACCGCGACATACACCCAGAAGGGCTTCCCGGCCGACACGGCCGACGTCACGTACAGTGACCTGACGGCCGAGCAGCGTGCCGCGGGCGGGACCGCGTGCGCCGCAATCACCGATCAGCAGCTGAATGACGCCTGCGTCTTCGACGTGGGGGTAAGCGGCGATAGTGGATTCTCACGGAGCTACGTCCCGATCCAAGGGCTATACGACAGTGGCATCGTGGCGCCAACCGGGTCGGCCGCTCCAGGGCCCCAGGGCTCCGAAACGCCGGCCCCCGGCAAAGTCGCCGGCGCTGTGGCCGTGATGAAGGTCACAGGAGTCTCCGGCGCGGTTGTCGGGCCAGACGGCAAGCTCTACTTCTCAGTGAGCCTCGCCGGCGGGAAGTTCTCTCTGGTCGAGGTCGATCCCACGACCGGGACAATCATCCACCAGGTCGACATTCCCAAGGCGACGACGCTCAACGTGGCCGCCGGTTCGGTTTGGGCGCCGGGACTCATCGTCGACTCAAACGCCAACAACTGCAGCGTCACCCGCTTCGATGCCCAAACGCTGGCCCTCCAGGCGACGATCCCCATGCCCTGCGCCGCCTTCGGCCCCACGATCGCCTCCGACGGCGACGCCATCTGGTACGAGGACATCAGCAAGTTCGACGGAACCACAGGCAAGGGCGCCGTCCTGATGCGACTCGACCCGACCACGAACCAGCCCGGGACTTCGGTCCCGCTGCCGTTCATCAACGGCTCCTACTCCGATTCGCAGGGAGCCCTGTTCGTATCCGCAGCCGGTGTGTATCGCCTCACGACTGGTGGCACGACGATGGAACAGCTCGGGCAGCAAAAGAATCGCCCCTTCGTGGCCGGCCTTGGCTTCTGGGTCCGGGGCGATACCGACAAGACGGCTCTGTATTACACCCATGCCGACAATCCCGACGCGACAGTAGCGATCAATGGCTCGCTCGTGGGCGGGGACGTTTCGGCCGCCTACGCCGAAGTGTCGGGTCAGGACGGGGTCTCACAGCTGTGGCGGTATCCGGCGGACGGCTCAGCGCCAACCCAGATAGGCACGGCGCCGACGGTCGACGCCAACGCCCTCTACTATTCCTCAGACCGGCGGCCGCTTCCAGCCCCAAATGGAGTGGCCGAGTACTGGGTCGTCGCCTCGAGCGACGCGACCTGGACTCTCTACCTGCAATGGCTGCCGCTGCGCTGAGTCGGGCCGCCGCTAGCCGAGACTCGGCGGTGGGGCCGGCCCGTCGAGTACCTGGCGTACCAGAGCTAGAAGGGCATCGGCCGTGAATGGCTTGGACAGGTATGGAAGTGGAGACCTCACTGCGCCGCCTCGGAACACGGCGGCGTCCGTGTAGCCGGAGGCGCAGATTGTTCGCAGCTCTGGTCTCTCGGCCTTGAGCGCCTCGACCAGCTCGGGTCCGCCCACGCCTGGCATTACCATGTCGGTGAAAAGCAGATCCAGGCGATCGAGCGTGTACGCCAACCGCAGGGCTTCCTCGCCGTTGGCTGCCGTGTGGACTCGATAGCCGGCGCGGCTGAGGACCCGTTCGACGAAAGCCCGGACCGCGGGCTCGTCCTCCGCGACCAGGATCGTCTCGTTTCCGATGGGGGAGTTCGGTCCACGCCCGGCAGTCTGGCCTTCATCGGGTGGCGCTTCGACGCGAGGCAGGTAGATCCGGAAGGCCGCTCCGTGGCCGGGCTCGCTGTGGACATCGATTGACCCGCCGCTCTGAGCCACGATGCCGATCACCGTGGAGAGTCCCAGGCCGGTTCCTTTGCCCTGCGCTTTGGTTGTGAAGAACGGCTCGAAAGCGTGGTTCAGGACTTGTGCGGCCATACCGACGCCGGTGTCGTAGACCGCCAGCATCACGTGCGGCCCGGCCTTCGCGCCCACGTGGGTTCGGGTGTAGCGCTCGTCCAGATCGACGTTGGCAGTCTCGATCGTCAGCGTGCCGCCGCCCGGCATTGCGTCGCGGGCGTTCACGGCAAGGTTCATAACGACTTGCTCGAACTGGCCCCGGTCCGCCATCGTGCGCTCCAGGGTGGGATCGGTTCGGACCACGAGTTCCACGTCCTCGCCGATCAGTCGGCCCAGCATTGGTGAGATGTCGATCACTACCTCATTGAGGTCGAGCACGCTCGGCTGCATGACCTGTCGGCGGCTGAAGGCCAGGAGGGCCTGGGTGAGGGCTGCTGCTCGGTCTGACGCCCGCAGAATCTGGGCCAGGTCGTCCGCTACGGGGTGATCGTCGGGGAGTTCACCGGCAGCCAGCTCTGCGAAGCCGCTGATCGCAGTCAGGATGTTGTTGAAGTCGTGGGCGATGCCGCCGGCCAGCCGGCCGATCGCCTCCATTCGCTGGGCTTCGGCCAACTGGACTTCCAGTGCAGTCTCGCGTGAGATATCGCGAGCGACCTCGACCGAGCCGACGACGGTACCGGAGGCATCCCGAAGGGGCGAGACGTCCAGGTCCACGTCCACCGGCTCGCCGTCCTTGTGTTGGTAGCGCAGCCGGCCGCCCCAGACTTCGCCTCGAGCCAAGGCGGCGCGGATCTCCCCAAGGCGCTCTGGGCCGGCGGCGCCTTCAGTCAGGAAGGCTGCGTGGCGACCCACGGCCTCCACCGACAGGTAGCCGGTGATGCGTGTGAAGGCAGGGTTGACGTAGGTGATCGTGCCGTCGGCGTCTGACATCAAGATTGACTCCGAGGCCTGCTTGACGGCCGTGGCCAGTCGCTCGTGCTCCGCCGTGGCCAGACCGGCGTTCTGATAGGCCGTGACACCCAGGCGGGCGACGACGAGCGCAATGAGGAGCCCTGTGGCCGGAATGTGCTGTCGAAGCAGATCGAGATCGTTCCACTCGCGCACGGCCGGGGCCAGGAATGCGACGGCCACGGCAAAGTAGGGCAGCCACCCGAAGGGGTATGCGGGGGCGTGGGTCTTAACGCGGCGCGGCCCTATGTCCGGGCGGGACTGGAGATATGCGGCCAGAGCGAAGGCCAGCCAGGCAGTCGAATAGAGGACTCCGGCGAGACCGCCGGGCGTCGACTGGTGCTGGAGTGATTCGATGCTCGAGATCGTATCGCCGGCGAAGGCCAAAAGAAGTGCAGCCAGGATCGCAACAAGGGCGTTCTGGCTGCTTGGGCGCAGGCCACGCATCAAAATGGCCCCCACGGAGAACACGAACGCAAGGTCCGCGGCTGGGTACACGACTGATGCAATCGTGTTCACAGGCTCCCACCCGGCCTCACGCGCGATCGGGTAGAAGAGGAAGTGCCATAACAGGATCGCGGCGCTCCAAGCCACGATCGTGACGTCCAGCCCGAAGATAACCGCGTCCGATCTCGAGCGCCATGACTTGGGCAACAGCGTCAGACCGACGGTCGCGAGGCAGTAGGCCGCGATCTGCAGAACCGGCACGAGATAGGTGAGGAAGGACGCAGCCGGAATGGCCGCCCCTACCAGAGTACAGATGGCTCCCGCGATGTAGCTGAAGAAGGCCAGACCGAGGAAGGTCCAGCCCTGGCGAGTCTGGTCATCGAGCCAACTCGACCGACGTAATCGAACGGCGAGAGCAATTGTCAGGAGGCTCGCTGGGACGACAATGAGGCCGGTCAATCGACCGACAAGGTCGGGATCTCCCAGTCTGGCGGCCCAGAGCGCAATGTTTGTGAGCAGGACGGCCGACAGTACGGCGAGCAGCCAGATGACAGGCTCGCGCCGAAATGGCCGTGCCAACACCGAATTTCTCCCTCGACCCGCCCCGTCAAGGGAGACGCCAGCGGACACGTCCGTCGACGCTCCGCCTTCGCGATGCCCCATTTACACCGCCAAAAACTTCCCCCGAATGGCTAATCGTACGCCTTATAAATGCCGGTTGCCGGTCCGGGCGGCTCGGCTCGAGGCTCTTGTCGCCGCCGTTGGGGGCGCCGCCTACTGCCTGACGGTTCGCCGCTGGGCGCGCACCGCGAACAGACCAACTGCGCCAAAACCAAGACTGATCAGGAGGACCAAGAGCCCGGATGAGCCACCGTCGGAGGGATTGCTGGAGCTAGTCGGCGGGAGGGTGGCACGGACGGGCGTCGCCGTCACGCCGCCGACCCGTTCGACCGGTGTGGCACTCGCGACCGCGGACCCGGTCGGCACCACAGTTGGCGCGACGGTCGGGGTCGGGGTCGGGGTCGCTGGCGGCGGTGGAGTTGGAGTCGGCGCCGCCGCCAAGTTGATCGGGCACGCCCCGAAGCAGACGAGCGGTGCGTTCGCGGTCCAGTTGTTCTTGTCATTTCCCACGTCGTCGCGGAACGTGCCTGTGACGGAACCGTCCACGTAGGCGCCGCCCCAGGTGCTGTAGAGGAAAGCAGAAGCCGGGTCGACGTCCGTGCCGATGGACGGCTGGCCCGCGAAAGTCTTGGCTCCCACGTTGAGGGAGTTCCACGGCCCGTTGACGTGCTTCGGTGTGGCGCCGAAGTCGGCCGTGTTGAATGCGATGCTCCAGATCAGATCGTCGGGCAGATCTGCGCCCGGGGGCAGGGTGAAGGTGACCGGATGGGCCAGCCCGTTGTAGCAGGCGTCCTCGGCGGCCGAATGCCAGCGGTAGAAGCTGCCCGGAACGTCTGGAAGCAGGGACCGTCTGGAACGTAGGAGGGCCGGTACGGGATCGCGAACGTCTGGGTCTTCGTGAGGAGGAGCGCGTCGACCGTCGGCGTCCCGGCCACGTCCTTGACGCTGTAGATGTTCAGGGTCAGGTCCTGGTTCCAGGTGGCCCCGGGCGTGGTGGTGCAGGTGGCGTTGCCGCCGGTCTCGCAGCCCCAACTCGACATCACGACCGTGACCGGGAGATTAACGCGCGTGCGCTCGCCGGCCGCAAGCTGGATCAGGTCGCCGAACTCGCTGGTACTCGTCGCCTCGAAGGCCTGGCTCGCAACGTTGCCCGGTAGGACCGTCGGGATGTTTCTGTAGACCGTGGGCGCGGCCGCCAGAGCCGGGCCGACCGCGAGTGTGAGCGATGCCACGACGACAGCGGCACCCGCCGCGAGCTTCCGCGCATGGCCTCGCCCGAATGCCATCTTTAGTGCAGGCTTCACGTGTGGAGCTCTCCCGTGGATGCGCTTCCGCCCGGGTACACCAGGACGACCCCCACCCAATTGGTCCTCATTGTGGCAGGAAGAGTGGTGCGTGTGGGCAACTCCCCCCGATATGGAGGAGCCGCGGCCAGCCCAGCCCGCGCAACGGAGTGGGCAGGTCTCTGCTCCTTGGGGTGGGTGGTTAGATCATTGGTTTAGTGGTCGAGGGCGCTCGCCGAGCGATCCGGCCCGGCACTTCCGAGGCATCCGATGCGTTCCCTTCGAGCCGGCCTGCTGGGGCCGGCCTCCCTCGTCATTCTCGCTGTGGTGATGACGGCCTGTGGCTCCGGAGGCGCCAGCGCAGCGCCGGCCTCGGGCGCGGCCCAGGTGCCTGGCGCCGCGTCGGTGGCACCGCTCGCCGCAGCAGCCACCGACACGATTGCGGCCGCGTCATCGGCCCCGAGCGTGGCCACAGGTGGCGGCACGGGCGACTGCGCACCGGCCCTGACCGGTGGGCACGTGAAATACACCCTCGCCGGCTTCGAGGCCTGGCATTTCTGCGGCCCCGCGACAGCCACCATCACCCTCGGAAGCACGACGGTCCAGGTGACCAGCGGTTGGTGTGAGACGAACGCCGCGGGCTATTCGGTCGCGATCGGTACGCAACTCTTCGGGTCACCAACTCCGGCGCAGGAGCCCGACATGTTGAACATCCTCGCGAACCCGACGACCGGGAGCGGTTCCATCGGCGGCGTGGTAGCTCACAAACACTGGTTGCTAATTGGTCGGTCCGTATCGTTCGGGCCGGGCAAAATGAGTGGGACCTTCACGGGCTCGGACATTTCGGGAGCCGCTGTTAACGGCACTTTCACCTGCTGATAGGGGAGGCGAGCGCGGCGAAGCGG
>JAYVMQ010000036.1:0-3952 GCA_043758855.1 Chloroflexota bacterium | reverse complement strand
CTCATGTCCCTTGTGAGGGCGAACCTCCGCCAGTTCGGCATGCTCATCGCTCTCGTCGTGATCGTCTTGTTCTTCCAGTTCACGACCGACGGCGTGATGCTCAAGCCGCAGAACGTGACAAACGTCTTCCTCCAGAACGGCTACATCATCGCGATGGCGCTGGGAATGCTGCTGGTCATCGTGTCCGGCCATATCGACCTGTCGGTCGGTTCGGTGGCCGCCTTCACCGGGGCAATCGCCGCCGTCCTCATGGTCAACTACAAGGTTGATCCGATCTTCGCAGCCGCGGCTGCCCTGCTGGTTGGTGGCCTCATCGGCGCCTGGCAAGGGTTCTGGGTCGCCTATATGCGCATCCCTTCGTTCATCGTCACCCTGTCGGGGATGCTCCTGTTCCGTGGCCTGACGCTGTACATGCTCGAGGGCCAGCCCGTTGGGCCTTTCCCGGAGGGCTTCCGGGCGATCGCATCAGGCTTCATCCCGGAATTGATCGGCACTATCAAGGATCCGCTTGGTCCCGACCAACTCAAGCTGACCACGTTGATCCTGGCGGCCGTGCTCTGCGTCGCTCTGGTCCTCCTGGATCTGTCGGCACGGCGAGAGCAACTCAAGTATGGCTTCCAGGTCGCGGCTTTCCGTGGGTTCGTTGTCAAGAATGTGATCCAGACGGTCGCGATCATGTTCCTCGCTTACCGCTTGGCCGGCTTCTTCGGCCTGCCGGACGTCCTCGTCCTCGTCCTGATCCTAATCGCCTTCTATATGTTCGTGACCATGCGGACTGTCACCGGCCGCCGGATCTACGCAGTGGGCGGCAACGTCAAAGCGGCAATGCTGTCCGGTGTCAAGACCAAGAAGATGGTCTTCCTGGTGTTTATCAACATGGGCGTCCTGTCGGCCGTGGGCGGCCTGATCGCTGCCGCTCGTTTCAACTCGGCGACCCCGAAGGCAGGCGATGGCTTCGAGTTGGACGTCATCGCCGCGACGTTCGTCGGCGGTGCGTCTGCCTATGGCGGTATCGGGACCGTTGCCGGTGCCGTGATCGGCGCCCTCGTTCTGGGCATCCTCAACATCGGCATGGGTCTCATGGGTATCGGCATCGACTACCAGTTCGCGATCAAGGCCCTCGTCCTGCTCGGGGCCGTGTTTGTCGACGTCCGGGGCAAGAGCAGGGACTGACATTTGCCTGCCCGCCGGCTGCGAACATAGAGCACACAACAACAGACCCCGCCCCCGTCAATCAGGGGCGGGGTCTTTACGTGTTGCCACAGTGGCTCAGGAGTGAGTGGCCTGCGTCCTGAGTCCGTAAACGTCTTGCCCGCGACCGGGATGAACTGCCAGTCGTAGTTATGGGCGTGAAGGGTCAGCTTCAGGACCCCGTAAGTGCCGGTACTGCGGACCTGCGAGTTGGCGCGGATCGTGCGTGGCGCGGCATCCCTCTGGCTGGCGACGCCGACGAGGTAGCCATACGGTGCAAGAGGTGCCGGCCTTGGGGCAGCACTCGAGGCCGCAAAATGCGGCCCGACTAGATCGATGCGACTGCGCAGAGGATCACGAGGCGGTGGTCCTTTCTGCTCGACATGGACCCCGTCCCAACCTCGACCCGCGTGGCCCCGCAAGAGGACCCGCCGCGCAATCATGACCACGCATCGGCGGCCACGGAAGCTCATCTGTGATGGGGCTGCCGTCGCCGCTCCTACCGGCCGGTAGGTGGGCTCCTCTGAGTGGACAGGTGCGGTTCAATCTCCGAAACAGGTTCCCACGTGCCGCGCCGCCTGGACCCACGAATGATCGGGTGGGACAGGCTTCCGCTTGCCGGCCACTTTGTCGAGGGGTACCGGCTCTGTCCCCTCGCCCCGGGACGCCACCATTACACCGAACACACCCTCGTTGATCAAGTCCGCGCCCGCGCTACCCAGGCGCGTTGCCAGCAAACGGTCGGCCGCCGACGGCGTACCGCCGCGCTGAACGTATCCGAGGATCGTGACCCGGGCTTCGAGTCCGGTGAGCGCCTCGAGCTCGCCTGCGAGTCGAAGCGTGTTGCCCGCGTGGTCCGCGTGGACGGCCGCGATGCTCGCGACGGCCGACTCCTTCTCCTCCGGATTCGTGGAGGACCGCTTCAGGGCACCAGCCGCCCGATAGGCCGAGGCAGCTTCGCTATGCATCGCACCTTCGGCTACGGCGACGATACTGAAGCTGGAACCGCGCTGGACGCGTTGCCTGATCGCGTCCGCGATGGACTGCACGCTGTACGGAATCTCAGGGATCAGGATCACATCGGCGCCGCCGGCGATCCCCGCTCCCAAAGTCAGCCACCCGGCTCGATTGCCCATGATCTCGACAACAATGATCCGGTGGTGGCTGTGCGCGGTGCTGTGCAACCGATCAATGGCGTCTGTCGCGATGTCCAAGGCTGTGGCAAACCCAAACGAGGCATCGGTCAGCACCAGGTCGTTGTCGATAGTCTTGGGCAGGGTAACGACGTTCAGGCCGGCCTGGACGAGCCTTAAGGCGTTCTTGGCGGTGCCATCGCCGCCAAGACACACGATGGCGTCGAGGCGGTGCCTCTCGTACGTGGCGACTATGGCGCTGGTCATGTCCACGACTTCGCCGTTCATGAGCATCCGGTGGGGCTTGTCGCGGCTCGTACCCAGGATCGTGCCGCCGACCGTAAGAATTCCGGACAGTCTGGACTCGAGTGGAACGGAGCGGTCCTCCGCCAACCCGCGGAACCCGTCCCGGAAGCCAATGACCTCCATCCCGTATTGGTCGATGGCGGCTTTGCCGATCCCGCGAATCGCAGCGTTCAGTCCGGGGCTGTCGCCGCCCGCCGTGAGAACCCCGATGCGCTTGCCACGGCCCATGTTTCCGCTCCACTCTGTTACGTCCCAGATGCCGAACTGTCGGGTTTGCCAAGCCTAAAGAGGCCGGGAAGTAGGATACGTCGGCTTTGCCAACCGGACCACGGATCTCTTGGGAGGTCACGGGGCGTACGAGCGGTCTGGCCCGCTCCACTCCAGTCTCGCTCGTGCTCGAAGGCGGAAAGCGCTGGGTCGTCGCTCCCTACGGGGAGGTCGCGTGGGTCCACAACGCCCGGGCGGCAGGCCGCGTTACCCTCACCCGCGGCAAGCAATCCGAGGTCGTCTCAATCACCGAACTTGGGCCAGCTGTCAGTGCGCCGGTGCTCAAGACCTACATCACCAACGTGGCCATCACTCGTCCGTACTTCGACGTTCGCCCGGATTCCCCGCTGGCGGAGTTCGCGGCCGAGGTTCCGCGCCATCCGGTATTCCTGATCGGACCGACGTCGTAGTGCCCCAGCGGGCACGAATAGCAGTGCGTCATCTTCCTTGACCACCTGGGGCTCGGTTCGGTCGTCGGAACGCACCTCAAACCATGGCTATTACGTGACGCCGCAGCTTCCTGCGCGTTAGGCCGTTCCGTGAACTCGCTATCCTGATCTGGTCAGACCGGCGGGCGGCTCGCCAACAGGAGGAGGTCTATTGAGTGACATCGGCCAGACCGCCGACTCGGGCGAATCCGGTCAACTCGACGGGTCCGCGCAGCCTGATGGTCCGCAAGATTCCAGCGAAGCAGAGACTGCCTGGCGCAAAGCCACCCTTGCTGCGCACATCAGCCAAACGCACGGCATGGACACAGTTGACGCCTGCCGCATGCGGCTGGTCGCGCTGCGAACCCGCATCGAGACCAACTGGCCCCAGACACGCGGCGGCGTCTTCAATCGCGGCCAGGGCCTGAGCCGTGAGGCGACCGCCGATGTTAGGGCGCTGCTCGTCGCCCTGCCGACGCCACTCCCCTTGCAGGCCGGCGGCGAGCCAGAGCCGATCATTCGTGCGGTGGATACCGATATGCGGGAGGTGACGGGCCGAGCCGTGGATGCGGGCCTCGCCCTGCTCGAGGGCGCAACGCTTGAGACCATCTACCGCGGTCACGTCAA
>JAYVMQ010000035.1:0-3283 GCA_043758855.1 Chloroflexota bacterium | reverse complement strand
GACCCCGAGGTCGTCGCGGAGATCGTCGAGCTCGCCGGTGGCCGACCCTACTACCTCCAGAAGCTCGGCTACTTCGCCTTCGATGCCGCGCTCGACGGGAGGGTCTCTCGGGCCGAGTTCGCGGTCGCCTTCGAGCGGGCGTTCGCCTCGGTCAGCCAGGAGATCTTCGCCGCGCGGTGGGCGGGGATGTCCCCGATCGACCGCCAGGTTGTGGCCGTGGTCGCACGGAGCACGGAGCCACGGCCATCGGGCGACATCGAGGCCGAGGCCCAGAGGCTCGGTGTGAAGCCGGGCGCGGCCCGCCAGGCGCTTCGTCGTCTTGCCGCGCGGGGTCACATCAACCGGCTCGCCAGCGGACACCGTGGCCGCTACGCCGTCAGGGACCGGCTCTTTCAGCGCTACTTGGAACTGCAGACATGCGAGCCGTAGGGGAATGGCGCCGCCGCCGGGACCCGGCGAGTTCCCGCTTCGGAATCTCGCTGGTGAATACTACTTGGTGGGCCACTGGGGAGGCCAAGGTGGAAGGGTGACTCGAGTTGTGCAACTGTTACACTTACCGCGACTAATCGGATCGAGAACCGAGTCGTCCTCGGGGTTTCGTGGGGAGCTGGACTTGCTACAGACGACCACTGCTACCGACGCCCTGGCGTCCTTCGTCTCCTCGCTCGGCTACGACGATATTCCGGTCATTGCCCGCGACCGGGTGAAGGACATCCTCCTCGACACCTTCGCAAGCGCCCTGGCCGGCAACGTGGGCGACGAGGTTGCCCAGATCGACGCGCTCGCCCGCATGGTGGGCGGCCCGGCGGACGAGGCCACGGTGATCGGCGGCAAGCCGTCCTCGTACGTCGGTGCGGTGCTGCTCAACGGTTACCTGATCACCGCGGCGACCGTCTGCGACGTCCATCGTCCGACGCTGTTCCACGTGACGCCCGAGGTCGTCCCGCCGGCGATGGCTGCGGCAGAACGAGCCGGGGCGTCCGGCCGGCAGTTCATTACGGCTGTGGCCGCCGGGCTCGAGGTTGCTACCAGGATCGGCGTCGGCATCAACTACCCTGCCTTCCGGGCGCGGGGATGGCATTCACCTGGCGTCATCGGCCCGTTTGGCGGGGCCACGAGCGCCGGCAAGATCCTGGGTCTCGACACGCTCCGGTTGCGCAACGCGCTCGGGCTGGCCGGCAGCCAGTCGGCCGGAACCTTTGCCCACTGGGGCACGCCGACGATCAAGTTCCATCAGTCGCGCGGTGCCCTTTCGGGGCTGATCGCGGGATTCCTTGCGGAGACAGGCTTTGAGGCGGCGCCCGACATCCTCGCGGCCGCCGACGGCGGGATCTTCGGTTCCTACAGCGATGGCGGCGATGAGGCCGCGGTCGTCGACCGCCTCGGGGAGCGGTGGGAGCTGATGAACATCTCCCTGCGGCGGTGGCCGGTCGCCAGTTCGATCCAGGCGATGGTGACCGCCCTGTTCTCCATCCTAGAGACCCAGCCACTGACCCCAGCGGACATCGATACCGTTGGCATTCGCCTGTCCGACACCGTCTACCGGATGCACGGCGAGCTCGGCTGGGACACGCGGTTCCGTGCCCTCCTGTCCACCCGGTACGTGACGTCGGTGATCGTCCACGATCGGCGGTGCTGGCTCGAGCAGTTCACCCCCGCCCGCATCGCCGATCCCGACGTTGACGCATTCGCGCGCGCGAAGGTCCTCGTGGAGGTCGATCCGGATTTGCCCACCAACGCGGCGGTCGTCCGGCTCACGACCACGGCCGGGACGACGTATGAAGATCGGCGCGACGTCCCGAAAGGCGACGCGCAGGATCCACTATCAAGCCGGGAGATCATCGAGAAGCTCCACGATGCGAGCCTCGGGATCCTCGCCCCGGAGACGGTTGCGCGGATTATCGACGCCGTCGGTCGCCTCGAAACCATGGATGATGTACGCCCGCTGCTGCGGGATCTCCGTGGCCCGGGCAGCCGATAGCACTGGCATGAACCGGATTGCTCTGACGTCTGGACGCTCGGTGAAGGGGAACGCGACGCAATGACGATCACGATGGCCGAGACGCGTTCCGTTGTAGCGCTCAGGCGAGGGCTTGCCATCCTCGACGCGTACTCTGGCGGCCAGGACGAGTTCGGAGTAAATGAGATCGCGCGCGCGCTCGACATGCACAAAAGCACCGTCTCTCGCCTGTGCTCGACGCTCGAGCAGGCTGGCTACCTCGCCCGCGACGAGGTGACGGACAAGTACCGCCTTGGCGCCAGGATCAGGCAGCTCACCGGTGCCTCGTCACGCGACGTGGAACTCCGCACCGCCGCCCGCGACGTCCTGCGTCAGTTGGTTGAGACCGCCGGAGAGACGGTGACCATGGTCGTCCGCGATGGGCTCGATGTCACGACGATCGAGGTGCTCGATGGCCCGTCCCTCGTCCGAATGCAGGCGCGCATCGGGGCACGGACCCAGGTGCACGCCAGCGCCGGCGCAAAGGCGGTTCTGGCATGGCTGCCCGAGCAGCAGCTGGGGCCGATCATCGATGCCTGGCCACTCGCGCGCCTGACTCCCAACACGATCACCCGCAAGGACGAGCTCATTCGTCACCTCGCATCGTTGCGCGAACGCGGGTACAGCATCGACAACGAGGAGATGGAGATCGGCCTGCGATGCGTGGGCGCGCCCGTGCGAGATCAGTCGGGCGAGGTCATCGCGGCGGTCGCCATCTCCGCTCCCCGATTCCGTCTCAACGACGACGACTTCGATCGGTTCGGCACCATGGCGCAGCAGGCCGCGGACGCCATCTCGGCCAGGCTCGGGGCGCCGACCTCGGGTCTCGTCTCCGCTCGTCGGCGCTCATCGGCGTAGGCAGACGTACCCGAACCGCGAGTCCACGTGCTGCCCCGGGAACCCGACCCGCAGTCCGCGGTCGAGGCAACCCAGCGCGAGGAATGGAGATGCCCGTGAGCAATTCTGAAGGTGCGGTTCGTGTCGCGGCCCCCTGGATTGGGGGTCGCATCGTGGAAGCGGGCGGCTGGGCCGAGTTTGACGATCCCTACCGGCTGGATCTGGTTTCGCGCGTCGCACGGTCGGACGATGGGGTGGTGGCGGAGGCGGTCCGGACGGCAGTCGAAGTCCAACCGCTGATCGCGTCGATGTCGGTCGCCGAGCGGGCGGCCGTGTTGCGCAGGGCGGCCGACATCATCGACGAGCGCGTCGATGAGCTTGCCAGCACCGTGACCCGGCAGATCGGCAAGGCGTTTCAGAACTCGCGCCGCGAGGTCGGTCGGAGCG
>JAYVMQ010000034.1:0-5282 GCA_043758855.1 Chloroflexota bacterium | reverse complement strand
AGCCATCCTGAGTGAAGACCGGAGCGTAGCGGAAGATCGCCCGGCCTGGAAGAGGTCCTGCGCTGTTGGCGCGCCAACACGATGTGGTCATCGTGTCGGCTGGGCACGGTGCCTCTTCTGCCGCGATAGGATCGGCAGATGGCATTCCCTGAGTGGCTGGCGGGCATCGTCTCGCGTTGGTGGGACCGGCGGCACCGACTGACCGTCGTGGGCGCGATTGGCGCCTTGCCCGACGGGCGGCTCGTCCCGCTGGTCCGCGTTCGAAATGCCGGAAACGTCGGTGTTTGGATTGACGCCATCGGCGGAGAGCAGGGCGGCCACGTCTTCGTCATTCCTGACCATCGACTCCCGGTTCACCTCGAGGCGGATGGACCATGGCTGGAGTTCCAGGTGATGCTGGACCAGCACTTCCGACCCCAGGAGCCGTGGGTTGCGATCGTCCGCGAGCCGAGCCGGCGGGAGCACCGGTCGGCCTGAGGCCAGAGCGCCCACGATCGAGGAATGGTGTTGGGCGCCCCGGCTGGGTTTCGCGCGGCGTGCAGGCAGGTCTGCGTGATCGTGGTGACCGCAGGCGAGGGTGCGGCCGGCCCATTGGGTGGCGACGCCGATCGGACCGCAGACCGGCCGCGCTCATCAGTTCGTCACTGATATTCCGCGTGCCTGCGCGTGCTGCCGAAGGATCGCAAGCAGCCAGTCGACGATCCACGGCACCGGCACGCTATGCGCCCCACCGAGGGCGAATGCCTTGCGCACCAGACCGGCGCGCTGGAAGTCGAGGGCCGGCGCCTGGTCCATGGCCTGCCACGCGAGGTCGTGATACTCCGATGCGGGTTCCGCGATGGCGCCGGCGGGCACGCCCAGCGCCTCCCGCAGCAGGGCGACCGCCGACGCGTATGGCTCACCATCTTCACCAGGAACGGCGATGCGGCCGAGCATCACATCGCCTGCCCCGCCATAGCTCGCCGTCGGGTAGTGTTCGGGCGCGTAGTGCTCCGCGAGCAGATCGCGGGCGAAGCCCAGGGCCAGGTTGAGGTAGCGCACGCCGGGCGTCATGGGATCATCCGGATACGTGTCCAGCTGTTCGACGAGCCCGGCCCAGCCGCGCTGAGCCTGTGAGCGGCGGGACAGCTCGACCCGGGCGAAGCAGTCGAGCACCTGATCGCCGAACAGGAACACCGAGAGCGCATCGGTCAGCGGGCGTTCCCCGATCACGACGCGCTCGGCGTCGTCCGTGAGGTCCGTGGCGCTCCATGGTTGGGCCAGCCGATCGAGCGAGACGGCCAGACGCGCGACCGCGTGCCCGAGGTCGTGGGTCGGAAGCTCCGATGGCGCGCCGGTCTCCTCGCGGGTCACTCCGGTGAAGGCGAGGGCGAGGCGCGCCAACTGACGAGCTTGTGCCCGCATCCGCTGGTCATACACACCCCCAGGCTACGCGGCGGGCAGGCAGCGTGCGCCATCGATCCGGCTTCCCGAGCTTGCTCAGTGTGTGGATCGACGCCGTGGCTTGTCCAGGTAAGCCCGCACAGCCCGCTCTAGCTCACCCGGCGGTTGGTGCCTGTGGCTCTGCACAAACAGTTCGACCGCCCGCCGCGTGACCGTGGCGTCGCGGGCGGCCAGCGTTTCGCGGATCTCCTTGCGCAGGTCGTGGAGCTGCTGGCGGTCGCGCATGAGTTGGACTGCGTGCGCCTCGTACGCGCGCCGTTCCTTGGGTTTCAGCAGCGTGAGGCTGGGGAGCCCATCCTGGCGGGCAAGCTGGGCTGTCACCCGCCGCAGCTGACGATCGCTCCATGGGCTCGCCGCTGGCTGGTCGGCGATCGTACCGTCGAGCAGACGGGTGGTGCCGGGGCGGGGCTGGCCGTGATGGCGCGGAGGCTGTGCTTCCGCCAGACCATCCTCGGCATCGCCCGCCTCGTCAAGCGGGAGCGCCGGGCGTGCGTGCCTCGAACGGTCGGGAAGCGTTGTCAGAACCTTGCGGGTGAGCCCGCGGAGGTACCTGCTTCCCAGGGGAAACGCCGGGGTGTGCTGGCCCTGCACCGCCTGGTCGAGGAGCAGGTCAGTCGCCGACCCGATCAGGTCATCCTCCTCGTCAGGGGCGACCACCACGCGGCCGGCCGATGACCAGGGCCAGAAGTGGGTCCGCCGCAGCGCCTGCTGGAGCGGGAGGTAGGCTTCCGCGCGGTCGAGCCATCGCTCGGCGATCGCCACCTGCAGGACCCGCACATCGGGATACCCGCGCACGCTCACCAGGATCCCGCCCCACAGCCGCCCGCCATATGCGCGCTCCCACTGGCTTGCCCGGTGTGCCCCCGGCCGGCTGAGTCCGTCGATCTCGGGCGGCGCCGGCCGCTCGGTGAGGAAGTGGTCCACGCCTGGAATCATGCTGGGAGCCGGGCGGAACGCAGGATCCGTGCGTCCGTCCGGGCCGAACGGCGCTGGGACGCCGGCGTCCCAGCCCCGGGACATGCCGATCCAGGACTGGACGCCGCGATGGGTAGGCGGTCCGAGCGAAAAGAGAAGCGCGACCCGAGGGTCCCCCCGATACCGCGCCAACAGGGCCGTGCTGCGCGGATAGCGGCCACCTGGCCGCCGCCGTGATCGGGTGAGGGCCTCCCAAGCATCCGTCCACGCGTACCACACGCCTGCCTGGACACCAGCTCCGTCGGAGGGCGGCAACGTCCAGAACCCGGCGGACCCCACCCAGCGGAACTCCGCTCCGTCGAGCGGGACCTGCCGGCCGGCGCCATCGAGCACCTGCCCGGCGTAGCGATCCGGCAGAGCGTGCAGCTCGAACCCCGGGAGCGGGGCCGGACTGCCGCCGCCAAGCCAGGCCTTGGCGAACCCCGCGACGCTCACGAGCAGGTCGGCGAGACCTTCGTTTTGGTCCTCCACATGTCCAGTATGACGATCGTGACCTATGGGCTGCACGAAGCCTCTGGAGTTCTCATCGCGCTCCACGAGCGCCATGACCAACCGGACGGATCGAAACGCTTCACGTGGCGCCAGCCAGACGGGACGCCCGGTCTCACGGGCATTCCGGTGGTCGACCTGCCGCTTTACGGGATCGATCGGCTCGACGGAATGGCGTCGACGGTAGTCGTCGTCGAGGGTGAGAAGTGCGCCGAAGCGCTCTGGAAAGCCGGCATTGCCGCGGTCGGAACGGTGACGGGCGCCGCGACGACACCCGGCCCCGCCGCCCTCGCTGAGCTCGGTGGCCGCCGGGTGATCCTCTGGCCGGATGCCGACCCAGTGGGCAGGAAGCACATGGCCGCGATCTCGGAACGTCTGGCCGGCGTGGCCAGCTCGGTCTCCGTTGTCGAGCCGCCCGATGGCGTGCCCATGGGCTGGGACGCCGCCGACGCAGTCGTCGAAGGTCGCGATCTGGCGGCCCTGCTCGCCGGTCCGCCGACCCCGACCCTGGCCGAGGCACTCGCGAAGATCGAGCGGTTCCTGCGCAGGTACGTCGTCTTTGCGAGGCCGGAGACGGTCGTCGCCGTTGTTCTGTGGGTCGCCCACACCCACGCCATCGAGCGCGCCGACGCGACCCCCTATCTCGCGATCTCGAGCCCCGAGAAGCAATCTGGCAAGACGCGTCTGCTCGAATGCCTCCAGCTACTGGCGCACGCCTGCAGCGGGATCGCGATCACCCCGACGGCATCGACGATCTACCGGAGCCTTGAGGCCTCGCCTGGAGCCACCCTCCTGCTCGACGAACTCGACGCGGTCTTCCGAGACCGCTCCGACAAATACGAAGAAGTCCGCGCGGTCATCAACGCCGGTCACCGCCGGGGCGCGTCTGTGCCGCGGAGCGTTCCGGGCCCCAAGAACACTTGGTTGGTCAAGCAGTTCCCGGTCTTCGGGCCAAAGGCCCTGGCCGGGATCGGCAAGCTCCCCGATACGGTCACTGATCGCGCCATCCCGGTCCGGATGCTGAAGCGCAAGCGCAGCGAACCGGTCGAGAAGTTCCGTGTGCGCACCGCGACCGGCGAGGCCGCGTCGATCGCTGCGGGGCTCGGGGCCGCCCTGGCCGCGCAACCCCCGGCGCTCGAAGCCGACCTCCCGTCCGAACTGCCCGACCGCGCCGCGGACGCCTGGGAGCCGCTGCTTGCGATGGCGGACGCCGCGGGCGGCATCTGGCCCGCGCGAGCCCGGCGGGCGGCAGTCGTCCTTCACGCCAGTCGCGCGCGGGACGACTCACTCGGCCTGCGCCTCCTCTCCGATGCGCGACTCGTCTTCGACGGCCGTGGCCTCGAGCGGATCTCCAGCGCCGACCTCATCAGCGCGCTCCACGCCGACGAGGAGAGTCCCTGGGCGAGTGAGCGGTCACCGCTCACCCCACATCGACTCGCCCGCCTCCTCCACCCGTTCGAGATCACATCGAAGCAGCTCCGCATCGGTTCCGCGAGCCTGAAGGGCTACGAGCGCGAGGCCTTCGTCGACGGCTGGGAACGCTACCTGCCCAGCTCTCCGTCCCCTGTGGAACCGAAACACCGAAACAGCGAGCACGAACGGAGTTTCGATGTTTCGGATCGCACCCCCTCTGATGGGGACGCCAGCGCAGACCCGCTGGACCTGCCTATCGAGGAGGACTACCCGCGGAGCGCCTGGGACCCCAACGCCGGTGAGGATGACCCGCAGGTCGAATCGTGGGTTGCTGCGCCGGTTCCCGTAACGGAGGCCGGAGGGTCGCCATGAACGGCACCCACGCCCCGGCCGCGCGCAGTGAGGTAGGCGAGCAATACGTGGCCAGGATCGAGGCGCACCTCGTCCGGCTCGCTCAAGGTCACGATCCCATGGGCCACCTCTTCGGGATCGAGCGCCTTGCACGCGTCGCCCGAGTGGAATGGTGGGAGGCGCAGCGCCAGACCCAGCCCGGAAGGCACGGGCGATGAGCGCCGTGCCCGAACTGGCGCGGACGGTTTCTGCGACCACCGCGGCCCACAACGGCGAGCAACGTGATCCGTTCATCGCCGCCCTGGCCCGCTACGTCGAGGCCCTGCATCGGCGCTATCCCGAGGGCCCCGAGCAGATGCGCCGGGAGGGCCTTGACGGCAGAGCAAAGATCACCGGGATGCACCCTCCCAAGAAGGACACGGCGGCGTGAAGCGATTGCCGCGCACGCTCGACGACATCCGCGGGCTGCGCGTGGCCCGCTGGATCCGCGAGTCCACGGCCGGCCAGTACGACCGCTTCGGACCCGCCAGCCAGCGCGAGCAGCAGGACCGTTTCATCGAGCGCCACGCCCTCATCGACACCGGCCTCACGTTCCAGGTCGCCCAATCGGG
>JAYVMQ010000033.1:0-7916 GCA_043758855.1 Chloroflexota bacterium | reverse complement strand
CGCGCCCAGCCAGCGGCCGGATCGCGGTCAAGGTCATCAACCACTACGGCGACGAAATCCTGAAGGTCTACGGGGTCTGACCGCGCCCGGGTGACGCCGATTCCTCCATAGAAGCCGGAACGGAGCCGCACGCCCTGAGCAGGTCAATGCGAGTGTGGTAGCTTCCCGGTTGGCACAGGACCTTTGACCCGTTGGTTGCCGGCAGGATAGGTCCAAGATTGGGCCGACAGAGCAAGTGTTCAGTTTTAGGGGATTTAGGATGTTCGGCTTTCGCCGACGCTCTGCGTCTTCGCTTTACGTACCGCTGACCATCGCTGTCTGGCGTGAAGGTTCCAGCTGGGTTTCTCAGTGCGTCGAATTGGATATTGCCAGCTGCGGCGACACGCCCGATGAGGCCGCCCAGGAAGCCATGGATGCGGTTTGCTCTTACGTCAACACGCTGGATGAGCTGGGCGAACGAGATGCCGTGTTCGCCAAGCGGTCCGTCAAGATTTTTGCGATGCCCCCGGAGTCCGTCCCGCTTGCTGACCTGCCGAGAGAGATTGCGGATCGCAGCCAGCTCCAGGTTCGTCCGTGGCACCTTCCCGTCGCGAGTGAGCGCCAGCAGCCAGTCCACGCCTAGCTAGACGCCGATCCGATGCCCATTTCGAGCGCCCAACTTATCAAGGCGGTCGAGGGACACGGATACTCACAGAGCAAGGGTACGGGCAAGAAGGGCACCCACCGCACTTGGAAACGCTCCCCGGCTGGTCCTGGCCAGCTGCACCAGACGGTGGTCATCCCACTGAACAAGCGCGACATCCCCGAGGGCACGATCGGCTCGATTCTTCGCCAACTTGGGGTTGACCGGGCGACGCTCAACTCATGGATGGCCGACTAGACCCTGGCGAAGAGCCAGTTCCCCGTGGACATGCAGACAGCGAGGGCGCGTTTCGACGAGGGCGAGCTGCCCTTTGACAACCGGGTCGGCCCCCGGTAGCTTGCTCGTACCCCCTCAGACCGCTTCGGCGGCTGAGTGCGAGGCCACCGAAAGGTGGCCTCGTTTGGTTTCTACGACAAGCTCAAGCGCGCCCTCCGTGCCGACATAGACGAAGCCGCCTGGGCCTCGCTCAACTCGACCGTCTCCCGCCCCTTCCCGCGCCCAGCCAGCGGCCGGATCGCGGTCAAGGTCATCAACCACTACGGCGACGAGATCCTGAAGGTCTACGGGGTCTGACCGCGCCCGGGTGACGATGGCTGCCAGAAGTCACTTCAGGCTGAGTGACTCGCGAAGCCGGACGCCTGCTAAGCCGCGGTTTAGCGCCACTTCACATAATTCACTGAGCACTGCGCTATCGGGCAACAAGGCGTATTCGGTGTGACGGCGTCGGGAAGATGGTCCATTCTGTGCAAGTAGCGAGACCCCACGGGGCGCAACGGGAGCGGCACATGAACGAACCTCGCAAAGAGGCACCATACCGGGTGACGCTGGAGGGAGCCGGGCGGCTCGAGGACCTGCCGGTTCGCGAGATCGCCGCCTTCCTCGATGGTCTTGTCGGTCTTGTCGCTCGCGGCTCCGCCGAGATGCTGAACCGGCCACTTCCTGCCGGCGGTGGCCGCTATGAAGGGCCGATCGAGGATGCCTCCCATATTCGTCTCGCCAGCCTCAGTTCGGGCAGCATCGTGGCCGAAATACTGCCCGCCCCCGCGGGCATCCAAGCAGGCGGCATTGACCTTGACGCGGAGACGCTGTCGGAGCAGGCCATCGGACTCGTGATCGATGTTGCCGCCGGCAAGGCCGAGCAGCATCCCGAGTTGGCGCGATCCTTCTCGGACTTCGTGGACCGCTTCGTGGGCAAGCGCCAGGGGGCCTCGCTTCGCTTCGAGGATCGGCGGCCCAGTCGGGAACGCCAGGTCGTCGTCGACGCCGGGCGCAGTCAGACACTTCGCGAGAAGATCACCGCAGCGACAGGTTCAAGCTCGGACAAGGACGTCACTGGACGATTGTTCGAAGCGAATCTGGAGACCCATTCAGCCCAGGTGCGAACACCCTCGGGCGACAAGGTCGACGTCCAGTTCGACCCCGGACTGGAGCAGGACATTCGGCGGCTGCTCGGGAATCGAGCCGCGCTACGGGGCGACATCGTGTACGACCCACGCACAACTCGGGCCAGGGCGGTCCACATCCGCGAGATCATCACAGGAGACCAGCTGGGTATGGATTTCGAAGGCGTCGATTTCTGGACGGATCGGCCGGCATTAGAGCTTGTGGTGGAGGCCGGTGCCGTCGAAGTGAGGGATCCCAGAGATCTGGAGGTCCAAGGGGTGAGCGAGGCCGAGTGGGAGGCGCTTTACGAGGCCCTCGGCATTCACGCGTGACGTAGATGCCGCAGCCCATCCTTCTCGACACCGACGTTCTGACATACCTGACCGACAGCCGCCACCCTCGTCCGGAATGGGATGCGATCGTTCAGGGCCGAACCCTCATTCTGTCCTTCGTAACCGTCGGAGAGATCTTGCACGGCGTCATGTCGGCCGGTTGGCCGGAGCGGAGGATCGCCGACATCGAGTCGCGCCTGCGTGCCTACCCGGTCATTCCTGGCACTGTGGGTGTCTCGAGGAAGTACGCCGAGTTGCGGCGGAGGTTCTTCAAGCAGATCGGCGACAACGATCTCTGGATTGCCGCGTGCGCGCTTGCGCAGCCAGAGCCCCTCGCGCTGGCCACGGCCGACGGCCACTTCGACCTGATCGCCGCTACGTTCCCGCTGGTCGTCGTTCGGCCGTAGTCGCTCGTCGGCGGAGAGGGCACACTGAAGTGCGTGACCGGCTTGTGTGCAGTTTCGCCTTCGACGCCCGGGCCGACGAGGAAACCGGCAAGGCGATGCGTTTCGGCAAGCTGACCGTCCTGACCGCCCGGATGAACCCCGATCTCGCGATGGCCGAGGAGCTGCTCAGAGGCGCGGGCTCGGTTTCCGGCTCCAGGATCCGAGGCGCTCGACGCGTTCTGGGTTCGTGTCCGGCTCCTGCGGAACGAGTTGGTCCACTTGGATGAGCGTTCAGCTGAGAACCCACTCATCATGAAGATCGTTGCCGATCAGGTTGGCCTGCACGTGGCCAGTGGACTGGCAATCGGCTTTGATGCCTGGCGCGAATGGCTGGATCGGCTCCAGTCATGGGCGGCTGCCGAGTTGGCGCAGGGCATCCCGCCTAACACGATCCCGGCAAAGACTCCCTCCCTGGTCGTGATGCCGAAGGTGCGCCATCCAGACCCCAACGATGCCCAGTACCCGCCGCCTGGGGTCATATGGTTTGGGGGCGGAAAAGGGTCAACTTTCAACCGGCGTTGACAGCTTCCGAAGGCTCCGAGAGTGGACCCGGGATACGGGCCGAGCTGACAACCGCCGAAGCCTGCGAAGATCAATCGATGACGGCGACAACGTTGCGAAGTTGGTGATATCCCCGGTGCTCGCGTGACGCGGCGGGGCCTGGTCCTATTCGGCGTGATGTCGATGATCTGGGGCATCCCGTACCTGTTCATTCGGGTCGCGGTTGCGGAGATCTCCCCGGCCACGCTGGTCTTCGCTCGCACGGTGATCGCGGCCTCGATCCTGCTTCCCATCGCGCTCATTCGTACCGACGTCCGGGCGGTGCTCGAGCGCTGGCGCTGGGTGGTCGCGTTTGCCGCGATCGAGATCGGCGGACCGTGGGTGCTGCTCGGTTCCGCGGAGCAGCGCATCTCGAGCTCACTCGCTGGGCTCCTGGTCGCGGGCGTACCGCTCGTGGCGACCGTCATCGCAGTGGCGACGGGCGGCGTGGATCGGCTGGGCCGTACTGGTCTTCTCGGGCTCCTTGTCGGACTCGCCGGGGTCGCGGCGATCGTCGGAGTGAACCTCGGTTCATCGAGTCCGACGGTGCTTCTCGAGATGGGTCTGGTTGTCGTGGGCTACGCGGTTGGACCGGCGATCCTGGCTCGCCGGCTGGCCGGCGTGTCGACGGTGGCGGTGATGGCGCTGTCCCTGTCACTGTGCGCCTTGATCTACGCCCCGATTGCTGCCCTACAGCGACCCAGCGTCATGCCGAGCGCAGGTGCACTCGGGGCGGTCGCGGTCCTCGGATTGGTGTGTACTGCAGCGGCGTTCCTTCTATTCTCGGCCCTTATCGAGGAGATCGGCCCGGTTCGAGCCACGGTGATCACCTACCTCAACCCGGCAGTGGCCACAGTGCTGGGTGTAGCGGTCCTGAATGAATCGTTCACCGCCGGTATGGGCATCGGGTTTGGGCTCGTGATCCTGGGCTCACTAATTGCGACCCGACCGCATCCGAGCCACGTGGGCCGGCTGAGTCACGAAATCGATGATGGCATCGCATTCCGCGCGCCCGGCGGCGACACGGATCGGCGCCCATGAGGACCAACGGGCGGCCATCTCCAAGATGGAAGCGGATTCGGGCCCACGAGCATCGACGCACCTTCTTCGCTGTGCTCGACCGGGCTGCCGGGCGCCTCGCGGATCCGTCGCTAGGACGGGTTCAATCGGTCTCGTCTGGGCAAACGGGCCTGGCAGATGGTTCGTCGCGCCAACTGTGCTCGGGCGCATAGCCGAGCATCCGCCTGGCTTTGTCGATGGAGAGCAAGGTCTCTCGCCCACCGATGACTTTGACGACTTCGACGCCGGGGAAGACCTCCGCGGCGAGCTCGGCACTGGATCTGCTCATCACCGTGTCCGCAGCCGCGATGATGAACGTCTCAAAACCCGGCTTAGTGTTTTCCAACGCCCGCAAGACGGCCTGAGCCCCATCGCGGCCGTCAATGTAACCCCACAGGTTCCACTTGCGCAGCTTGGCGTCGAGGTCGAAGGCGGGAAAGGCGGCATAGTCTTCCGGATCCATGACATTGGAGAAGCGCAGAGCGGTGATGCTGAGCTGCGGGTCCCATCGTGTGAACTGGATCGCCATCTGCTCTTCTAGATGCTTCACCAGTGAGTACGTGCTTTGGGGCCGGGCCGGGTATTCCTCATCCACGGGAATATAGGGCGGGTCAATATCGAAGGGCAGGCCCAGGACCGTCTCGCTCGAGGCATACACCAGCTTCTTGATGCCGGCACGCCGGGCGGCCTGAAACACGTTGTACGTGGAGAGCATGTTGTTGTGGAACGTAGCGACATCCGGGACGATGCCGGGGGCAGGAATGGCACCCAGATGCACTACGGCGTCAAGCCCTGTGTGTCGGTCGTCCAGGCCGAGGATCGCATCGACAACCTGTCCGTAATCCTTCAGGTCAACCAAGACCAGGCCCGGGCTTCTTTCACCCGCGCGGTCAAGGTTCAGCACCTCGTGCCCCTCGTGGTTGAGCCGCTGAACCACGCTCCTGCCGAGCTTTCCGGTTCCGCCTGTAACAGCAATCTTCATCCGTTGTTGCCGACGTATCGAAATTCCATAATTCAATGCTACCCGGGGTCTCATCTGCAGTCACCCCGGCCGTGGTCGGCGGCGCGCTCGGCAATGCCTGGCGGCGTGCTCCGCGGCGTGCTCGCCGGTGCCCACGGCTTTGACCCAGCCGTCTATCGGGCCTGCCCTCCAGGGGCCTACCGGGCCCGCTCTGGCGATCAATGAGTCGATCCTCGAGATGCACCGGACGGCGGCTGGCGGCATCATCCGGGTGATCGCTGGAACGACGCTGTGGACGAGCACTGACGGTTGCGCCACCTGACGCCGGCGCCACCTGGAAGACGATCGCCGTCAGGGAAAGGTGGCCCTTCAACAGCGGCCCCATCGACTTCGCCGATCCGCGCCACGGTTGGATGGTAGTCGGCGAGCCGTACCCACCCTGCCTCGGAGCCCCCCAAGCGCAGTGTGACTACGCCTTCGCGCCGCCTCAACACCTGGTCGCGACTGACGACGGCGG
This sequence comes from Chloroflexota bacterium, assembly GCA_043758855.1. Lineage (GTDB taxonomy): Bacteria > Chloroflexota > Limnocylindria > Limnocylindrales > CSP1-4 > Fen-1039. The sequence continues at coordinate 2,035 of JAYVMQ010000033.1, read as the reverse complement.
GGCCACCTGGCACGAGCTCAAGCCGTAGACCTGGACCCAGAGCTGATCGGGCTTCGATGGTCAGCACCGCTAAATCGGGGCAACGAAAGCCAGGCCAACGACGCACATCGCGAGGATCATCTCCAGCATGCCCACGTGTATCGGTCGAAGGGGGTTGGCTGTGTCGCGACGGCGCGCCTGAATGATCGGCAGCAACGCTGCCCTGATCGCCAGCACGGCGAGCAGCGCGACGAAGGGCAGCGGGAGCAAAACAGCCCCCACGCCCGTCGCGGCGACGTGGAAGCCGACGGAGATGGCCGCGAAGCCGGCGTTGCCCTGCTCTCGAATGACCGACCGTACCGCAAGCACGGTGCCGACCAGGTAGACGGCGGCGAGGAAGGTCGCCTTCGCGACAGGAGGTGAATCGAGCGGGCCCGCCAGCGAAGCGGCGGCGGGAACCAGTACCAGAACCTGGGCGACCTGGGCGAAACTGGCCGTCACGTCGCGGGCACGGCCCAGCTTCGTCGCGACCAGCGTGATGGCGCCGGCCGGAACGAGGACGAGGAGGGCGAGCAGGAGGACGGGGTGGGCAACGACCAGCGCCAGCGCGAGGACCGCGGCCGTTCCAGCGTACACGAGTAGAGGGGCCATGTAGCGCTCCCGTGCTCGCGCCCGAGCCCAGGTCTGCGCGGTCGTGGAAGCGAGATAGCCGCTGACCGCCGCGCCAGCCAGGACGAGGTGCCAGCCCGTCGGCCGGGTTGCGGCGATCCCCAGCAGGAGCGGCACGGCGAGCATCGCCCACGCGCCATGCTGGCGAGGCATCCAGAGCCTGAAGGCGCTCGTTCGCGGGCCCGGGTTCGAGGATCGACGGCGGCTCCGCGCGCCGGTCAGCCGAGGAGCTCGTGCATGCCGCCGAGCAGCTCGCCCAGAGCCACGTTGGGGTCGGCGACGAGGACAGGGATCAACAGGTCGTTCTCCTTCGAGAGATGTGACTCGAAGAGAGCGAGGATGGCGCTCGATATTCCGACGGCCTCCACGCCGTCCGCCGCCACCCGCAGCGCGCCAACGTGAGCGATCAGGTTCCGGTGTTCGTCCTTCATGGCGCGCACCAGCATCGCCGTCCCGCCGGAGTCGCCCGCCGGATAGAGCGTCGCTTCTTCCGCCGCCGCATGGGGCAACAATTCCGAATCCAGGTAGTCGAGCACGGCGCGCTGCGAATCCGTGTGGGGGCGGCTGGCCTGGACCTCGACCCGCAGGGCCAGCACGCGCTCATGCAGCGACGCTTGCAACACGGCGTGATGGGCGGTGATGGCGCTCTGAGCCTCGACATTCGTGACCTTCGGCATCTCGGTGCTCCTTACGGCGATGTCCATGCCAACCATAGCCCTTCCCCTCGGCCTCGGTGTCGGGCGGGTCGGCCACGGCGATATCGACGAACTGGCCAGCCGGCCACCCTCTCGCGGCTCCTCGGCGGCCGGCGAAACGTCCTGTGAGGCGGCCGATCCGCTTGCCGGCACGTCAGACCCGATGCGGCTACCGTGGCGGTCATGAGCACCTCGGAAGCTGAGCCTGCCGGTCAGCCGTCGGGTAGTGGTGGCGGTCAGCCCGTCCGCGAGCCCGGCGATGTCAGGCCGGTGCCGATCGAGGGGATCGGCGCGCGCCTGGTCGCCAACATGACCGCCAGCCTCGGCATCCCGACCGCGACTTCGTTCCGCGAGATGCCGGTCGATCTCCTCGTCGCTCGGCGGGCCCAACTCAACGCCGCCATTGCTCCGGCCCGGCTATCGTTCACGCACCTGATCGCCTACGCCGTCGCCCAGGCGGCCGCAGTCCACCCCACGCTCGCCTCTCATTTCGTGGAGATCGATGGGCGGCCGCATCGGGTGGACCCGGCCGCGATCGACCTGGGGCTGGCCGTGGACGTGCAGGGGCGCGACGGCCGACCGTTCCTGGTGGTTCCGGTCGTGCGGGCCGCCGACGAGCTCGACTTTACGGCCTTCGTGAGCCGCTACGACGACCTGGTGGGGCGGGCGAGAGCGAACCGTCTCACAGCCGA
>JAYVMQ010000032.1:0-4342 GCA_043758855.1 Chloroflexota bacterium | reverse complement strand
CTGCGCGCATATGACGGTATCGCAGAGGCCGAGTAGACCATGAGGATGCCGATGGCCGAGAGAGCCAGAACTGCCACAATGATTATGTAGTCCGGCTCGTGGGCCTCACGCTTCATGGCATTTGGATTGGCCAGAATGCTGGTTTGGCTCCGGCTGGCCTCGCTCGGCCGGCTCGGGCCGCTGCTCCGCCTGACCCGCTCACGGCCCAGCGGCTGGTTTTCGTCGTCCCGGCGGTCGCGGCCGCTCATCCGCCGGTCCCCGACGGCCGTCGCCTTTCGGCCAGGGCGTACACAGCCGCTTTGAATGCGCGTCCGCGTGCCTCGTAATCGGTGAACATGTCGAAGCTGGCCGCGGCAGGGCTCATCAGCACGGTCGCGAGCCGATCAGGATTGGCGGCGCCGGCCCGAGACAACAATTCGCGGGCTATCTCGTCGCCGCGGCCGACGGCCTCTTCCAGGGTTCCCGCCATCTCGACTCGGGCCAGCCCATTGGCGCGGAACATCTCGGCCAGGGCAGGGCCGGACTCGCCGATCAGCACGGCCGCATCTGTGCGCTCCGCGGCCACGGGACCGAGACCGGACATATCCACGCCCTTGTCGCGCCCGCCCGCGATCAGGATCAGCGGCCTGATGTACGAGCGCAGAGCGGCGATGACCGCGTCCGGCTGCGTCCCCTGGGAGTCATTGATAAATCGGACGCCATCGATTACCGCGACCTGCTCGAGGCGATGCTCGACGCCGGTGAAAGCCCTGGCCGCGTTCCGGATCGCGTCCGAGGTCAGGCCAAACAGAAGCGCCGCGGCCACCGCTGCCATGGCGTTTGAGATGTTGTGATCGCCGGGGATTGACAGCTCATCGACCGGCATGATGCGACCGCCGGGACCCACCTCGGCGGCTCCGCCGCCCGCAAACGCAAGCCTCGGCACTCGGTTGGCCACGATCCAGCCGTCCTCGACGCCCATGCCGACCGGTTCCGCGCGCCCGCGGCGGTACGTCACGACGGGCGCGGTTCGCAGCCGGGCGTAGCCGGCCACGACCGGATCATCCGCATTTAGCACCATGGCGCCGGCCGGGTCAATCAACTCGGCCAGGCGACGCTTCACCTCCCGGTACGCCTCGAGGGAGCCGTGGCGATCGAGATGGTCGGACGTGACGTTGGTGTAGACCGCAACCGTGGTCCCCCGCGATAGGGTCGGCAGCTGCAGCTCGGACAGCTCGATGACCACTCGATGCTCGGGCGTCAACTCGAGCAGGCGCTCCACGAGTGGGACGCCGATGTTGCCGCCGAGGATGACCGGGTGAGCCGGATCGGTCGCAAGTAGCGCTGCCGTCAGCGACGAAGTCGTGGTTTTGCCTTTCGTGCCCGTGACCCCGATGGAGGGACAGGGGCACAGCCGCAGAACCAGGTCGGTCTCGCTGACGAGCGCCGGGGCGCCCAAGGGATCGGCCCGGTGCTCATCCACAACAGCCCGCAGGGCCGCCCGCAGGCGCGGCTCGGCCGTGGGGAAGTCGGGGTTGATGCTTGGCGAAGTCGCGAGCAGGTCGGCTTCGACCCATGTCGTCGCCGGATCGATCTCCGGGCCAAGGCGTAGAGCAACCGCTCGACCGGCAAGCGATTCGATCGCCGCCGTTAGCTCGCCTGCTGGCCGGCCGTCGTAGACCGCGACGCGAGCCCCGGCGTCGGCGAAGAAGCGCGCCAGGGCGATGCCGCTCCGAGCCAATCCCAGGACCGTGACCGATCGACCATCCAGGGCGCCCTCGCGAACGCCGGCGGCCGACAGCCGATCGAGATCGACGACCCGCCGCGCCATAGCTATTTGGGGGGGATGGAGGCGACGAAGAGCGTCACCCCCAACATTCCGGCCAGCGCGCCGACGATCCAGAAGCGCATCGTGATCTTCTCCTCGTCCCAGCCGCCCAGCTCAAAGTGATGGTGCAGCGGGGCCATCCGGAACACGCGCTTGCCTCGCAGTTTGTAGCTGGCCACCTGGATGATGTCCGACGACGCCTCGAGAACAAAGATGATGCCGATTAGCGGCAGGATAAGGACCTGACCGGTCATGAGCGCCGTGACCGCCAGCATGCCGCCGAGCGATAACGCCCCAGAATCGCCCATGAACACCTGGGCTGGGTGAACGTTGAACCAGAGAAAGCCCATGAGCGCCCCGATGACGATCGCATTGACCATGGCCAGGTTTGGCTGAAGGGGCTGGTTGAGCAGGGCGATGATCAGGAAGCTGATGAAGGCAAAGACGAGCGTGCCACCGGCCAGTCCATCGAGGCCGTCGGTCAGGTTGACGCCGTTACTGCAACCGACGATCGCAATGACGGCCACAACGATGAAGAAGATGGCGCCGAGTTCAACGCTGTGGCCCACGAACGGGATTGGGATCTGCGTGGTGCTGACGACGTCTCCAATGAACGGGACGCGCAGGCCGTTGAATCCAAAGTGGTTCTGGACGTACAGAGCGACGGCGATCGCAACCACCAGCTGCCACAGGACCTTGTGACGACCGCGGATGCCGATTCCGGTCCGGGCGTTGAGGTAGTCGTCGACCGCGCCCAGGGCCCCGACGAGCGCCAGAACAAAGAGCGGTGAGTATGTCGAAACGTCATAGGCGTTGAAGACGGCGGCGAGGGCCAGGATTACGAACACCATCAAGACGCCGCCCATCGTCGGCGTTCCCTGTTTCACGAGGTGGGTGCCGGGTCCGTCCTCGCGTATCTGCTTGCCCATGCCGAGCCAGCGCAGAAGGCGCAGGAATGGGGGCATGAGAATGACCATGCAGGCGAACGCAAGCAGCAGCCCCTGGATGAACTCGACGCCGTGTTCTCTCACCAGACCTCCTCACCGGTTGGACGCGCCCCGCCCTGCGCGTCGGTACCAGCAGTCCAGCCCCCGAAACTTGCTCGCAATGTCTCGACAATCGATTCAAGCGCCGCGCCCCGCGACGCCTTGACCAGGACGGAGTCTCCCGGGCGGAGACGTTCGCGAAGGGCCGACACGGCGGTTATCCGGTCGGGCACCCATACCACCTTCTCGCCGAGGGCCGCCGCTCCCGCGGCAATGCCGCCGGCTTCGGGGCCGACTATGACGAGCTCGTCGACGAGCTTGGCCGCTGCCGAGCCTACCTCACGGTGAGCCCGCTCGTGCGCCTCTCCCAACTCCCGCATCTCACCCAGAACGGCCACGTGGCGGCCGGGCAGACTCGAGAGCAGCGTCAGCGCCGCCAACATCGAGACGGGCGAGGCATTGTACGTGTCATCAAGGATTGTCAGCCCTGGGAGTCGGATGATCTGATCGCGGTGCACCGCCTGCCATCCCTGCCGCAGACCGGCGACAATCAGATCCAGGTCCAGCCCCGCGGCAAGTCCGACGGCCGCGGCGGCAAGTCCATTGTGAACGCCGTGGCGGCCCAGGGCCGGCGTCGTGAGGCGGATAGCGGCACCCGGCATGACAAGTGTGAAGGCCATGCCGTCCAGCCCAGCCGAGACCACGTCCTCGGCTCGGACGTCCGCTGCGGGCGAGAAGCCGTATGTGATGGTCCTGGCAGCTGTCCGTGCCCGCATCCGCTCGACGCGGGGATCGTCGGCGTTGAGGACGGCCGTGCCGTCGGCGGGAAGCGCCTCGACAAGTTCCGCTTTGGCCGCTTCAACTGCCTCAATGCTGCCAATGCGCGACAGGTGGACCTCGAGCACGGCCGTCACAACGCCGATGTGTGGCCTGGCGATGGCCGCGAGTTGAGCGATCTCACCGCCCACGTACATGCCCATCTCAAGGACCGCGGCCTCATGCTGTGGGCCCAAGCGCAGCACGGTCAGTGGCAGTCCGACTTCGTTGTTGGCGTTGCCTTCGCTCTTGAGAGTGGCGTAGCGCTGCGACAAGACCGCCGCGATCGCTTCTTTCGTCGATGTCTTGGCAATGCTGCCGGTCACACCCACAACCACAGGCGAGAAGTGGTCGCGCCAGGCTGTGGCCACGGCGTGAAGGCCCGACAAAGTGTCGGGCACGGCCACGATCGACACATCGGCGGCGGCTACGGCTGCCGCCACTGCCAGAAGACCTGCCTCGGCCTCACTACCCTCCCCAACCAGAAGCGCCGCGGCGCCGGCAGCCACGGCCGCATCGAGGAAGCGGTGGCCGTCCGTCGACTCGCCCGGCAGGGCGACAAAGAGGGCGCCCGGCTCGACCAATCGCGAGTCGACGGCTGCGCCGATAATGGGGCGCCGGGACGAGCGCAGGACGCGGCCGTAGGTTGCGGAGGCTATCTCGGCGACGGTCAGGGCAAGCGGCCCCGCACCGGACCCAGTCTCCCTCTGGCGGGTGTCGGTCACGGCCTCAG
>JAYVMQ010000031.1:0-4901 GCA_043758855.1 Chloroflexota bacterium | reverse complement strand
CGTTCCTCGCCCGTTCGAGGTACTCGCCGAGCCGAGGCCGCAAATCCTTGGAACCAACTACGTGCATCACGACAAGCACGCTAACGCACGGTCAGCGGCAGATCAAGAGGTGTTGCGTACCATTCAGCGTACCGTTCGTGGCAACTTCCAGCGGACTCTCTTTGAGACAGGTTCGTGTCAAAGGTTCGGGGGGGTTGTTCCTGCGAGCAAACCTGACCCCGGCCGATCTCGCGCGGCGGCTTAGTGCAGTGACAGGGTATCGGCAGCCAAGGTCGGATGGCGAGGGACCTCGATCCGGCCGTGGCGAGCCGAGGAGACTACAGGGCGGCCGCGGTTGGCGCGACGGTCCTGTCCAGCGCGCGTGGACATCCGCTCGGGGGATGTCCACTGTTCGTGCGCCATGCGCGCCCAAGGGAAGACCATCAGGCTCTCGAGGATCGCTTCGATGCGTTTGACCTCGCGCATCGCCAGCACCGACGGGTCGCCGCCTGGGACGACAATCCGGGTCGTCTTCCCATTTCGTCGCCGGATCGTCTCCCGCCTCTTGTACCCGACGATCAGCACGTTGGAGGTCAGCGACGCATCCGGCCAGACACCCAGAAGCGCCCGTAGCCAGCCTTCGTCAGTGACGCCGGATATGAGCAGCCCGGGCCTGCTGGTCAGGGCGTTGCGGAAGGCCAAAAGGTCCGAGAGGAACGGCCCACGCAACGCGGGTTGCAAGCACTGCAGGTCCATCGCTATGACTTCGACGCTATTGCTGTTCAGCCATCCAACCCACTCCGCCATCTGGCTTTCATCGCCCCAGGCCACGTGCGGAATTGCGACGATGCCACGGTCCTGAAGGAGTTCGAACACACGCAGGCTCTGAACCATAGATAGCTGACGCTCCAGCCACGAGTCCCGGAGCCAGACGGAGAAGTCAGGGACAGCGACGGCATTGGGGCGCCATACGGACAAACTATCAACAAATTCGTGCCGCGCGGGCCAGAGCTTCTGTTCGAGCACAAAGTCATTGGCATAGAGCAGCAGGACCACTCGGGTAGCCGGATCGATGTTCAGGACGTCGTGCATCGAGACACCGGTCCCCTGCGCCCGTCGAGTCCGCTTCAGCCAATCGGTCAGCCGGATGGCTACCGTCGGCCTGCAAATGCTTCGGCTGATGACGAGGCCGTCGATCTGCGGAACGAATGCCGGAAGCTCGATGAGGGCCTGTCGGTGGGCGATCGAAACAGATAGGTCAAGCCCGCGAGTTCCGGCCATTCGGGCATCCCAATCCGGCTGAGAAGGATTGGTACGGGTGTCGCACGCGGAAGCCGTAGCACCACCAGGACAGCGCCCCAGGTAGAGGCACCGGTCGCATTTCGTGGGCCTAAGCGACAACGCCGTGAGCTGCTCGCCGTTGTAACGCACGGTTGCCGCCCTAGGTGCGTGCTCCGGCCAGCCGCACGGTGGCGTCTGGCCCGTCGGTCAGGAGGAAGCCTTGGTAGGTCCAACCCTTCGTCGCACAGATGCGCACCACGGCATTGTCGGGAGAGGGTACTAGCCCCACCCTCTGGCCGCCCGACTGGAGCACGACGTCCGGTCCAGAGACCAGTGCGACCACTGCGGTCCCTATGGGCACGGGGAACTCCAGATGAGCGGCGAGGTCAATCTCGACCGCGCACGCATCAGGCGGACTGCCCGGAGGGCCACCCCCCTTCGGACGTTCGGCAGGTGGCCGAGGTGGCCTTGGTCCGTCAGGTCGATACCCCTTGCTCATCGGATGCCCCGGCGAACGAGAAGGATTGGCATGGCGGTAATGCCAGCAAACGCGAGAACCAGGGTTGCACGGGTCTTGAACAGCAGGGGCGCGAGCCCGAAGGCTACGGCCGCACCAATTTGCGCCTGAGGGTGCTCAGCCAGCAGATGGCCGACGTATTGGGAGTCGATCTGCTCGAACACGAGCAGGCAGAAGGGGCATGTCATTTCGGTTGGTCTCCTTAGTCCTTGTCTCGAGGCGGGAACGGGTCGTTGCCGTAGCTCTCGCGCTCGCGGATCTGGCCGTTCTGGCCGTGGATGAGCAACTCGCTGTGCTGGTTCTTTGAGATCTGCGTCGCGTCGGCGATCGCTTCTCGCTGCGTGTCGTGGACGGACGTGAGGCGCGAGTTACCTTCGCCGCGTACGCCCCATCCGTCACCGGCTGGAACGACGTGCTGGTTCTTGCCCATTTGAGCTTCCTTTCCATTTGGCGGAGTTGTTTGCATCCGCCGTCCTGCTGCGATAGCCGCGAAGTCGTACGATCCAAACGAACAGAGCGCAGGACGTAAGAAAGCCCTGCACTGGGCAGACAAGCCCAGTGGAAACGCTCTGCTCTTCAAGGGCGGACGGTTTTCTCGCGGCCAAGCAGATGAACCGTCCGCTCTCTTCTTTTGTCCTGAGTGCTCCTACTCGAAGGTCGGGCTACCCCTTGGGTAGCTATGAATCTTGATCTGCCGGCTTCCCACGTCAAGCTGCGCCGACCCATGGCGCCGGACGGTGGATAAGCACAACATCTTGTGGTTTGTCAACTTAGAAGCCACTACATCTGGTGTTGTCTCCCTCAGCCTGGTCCGGTCCAGAGTGGACTCACTGTGGAGACAAAGTGAACAATCGTTCCCAACCCGGCCTGGCACCACAGTTCCCGTGGTCGAGCGCAACGTCGCCAATGATTGGCCACGATCACGCAGACGCACGGACGAATCCAGCAAGTGGACTAGGGGCTATCCGATTTGCCACGACCTGGAGATGGCTCATCGACCTTAGCGAGAGGCTGATTGACTCGAAGGACCGTCCGCCGTTCAAGAGTCGGAGCGGCTCCGCCACAGCCAGAGTGCCCGCCACGACCCCAACGAAAGCAGCCCCGACGGTCCTGCCAGCCAACTCCGCAAGCCCGCAGCGGGCTGCACCCGTGGTCACGTGTTCTGACTCGACTGTGTCCTCGATCAAGGTCTGGTAGGCGGGGAGCCCTAGCAAGCCATGAGTGCGCTTCGCTGACGCTTCGGGCCAGACTTCTACTGCCTTGATCGAAGACGGAAGCGAATGCAGCAGGATGTCAAGGTACTGCTTGGGCCCAGAGCCGAGCCCGACGTCGACGACGCGCTCGAACCCGGCCAATTCCAAGGCTCGCCGTGGATTCGGATCGTCAAATCCGACGAGAGCCAGGCTTGGTTCTTCGGGTCGCCGGCGGGTGGCCCCATCGAACCGACGCTCAACGATCGCCGTCGTCAGCCCCAGTGCCTCAAGTCGGCCGGCTACCATACGCGTCTTCTTCTCACCGGAGTGTCCGGGCAACACGAGCATGCCTGTGCTCTCGTTGGCCGGAACTACCGTGTCCGTGTCTTGCAGAACGATCTGGACCAGGGCGGGGTCACTGAACGGCAGCGACCCAATCGCCCATGCGTATGCCTGGCCGAGGTGACCGAGACCGAGAAGCCACCAATTCGCCGGCAGGTAGAGGCATTCAGGGCCGATAGCCTCCTGACCTCGCCAGTCCAAGTCGGGCCGCCACAATGACAAGCCGACGCAGCGCCGACCGGATTCTGGGTTGCCTCGGACGAGCTGGAAGGCTTCGGACACGGCCAATCCGCCGGCGAGTACGCCGGCCAGGGGAAATCCGGGCGGGTCTTCGAGTCGTTCCGCGGGAGACTCAACTATGCCGCCGGACCAGCCACGCCAAGTCGGGTAGATGACGATGGAGCCGGACGGCGGCGGCGCGTCGCCGATGACAATCGTCGGGGTGCTCCCGTCGAGCTCGCCCACTGGGGTGGCGCCCAGAGATCGCAGCGCATTGCTGAGATGCTGGCCACGCGCCCATGGTGTAGCCAGGACCGGGTCGGCATCCGTTCGAACGAAGACGCCGCCAGGAAAGGCTCGTGCGGCGGCGTTCACGACGGTAAGTACCATCGCTTGCTGAGTCAGATCCATGGCGATTCCAGTCCCGAGCGATATCTGCAAACGATACGTGCGGGTTAGCGCGTCGGCCTCCTCGAAACTGGAGGCCCTTCCCTCGTCCATCTCGATCTTGAGGGTGCGGTTCAGAGTGTCTGAGTCCAGGGTCGTCACCACGCACCGTCCGTGTCGATCCGCTGGAACGCCTCATCGCCGAACCAGGACGGCCAGCCTCGATCGCCGAGGTATTGATGCAGGCCTACGTCTCGCGCCGTAATGGGACCTCGGCCGAAATTGGGGACGATCAGAGCGACATGACCGACGCGCGCGACCATTGGGTTGGCTCGATCGATGCCGCTCTGTCGAACGATGGCCCAGGGGTGGGTGTGGATATCGCCAACCACCTTGACGCCATGGCGCTCGCACAGGTCCCAGAGACGGGTGAAGGCCTGGGAGCTGAGAGCAAGGCCTCCTCGGAGGGCCCTCGCATCGAGATCGTCGTAGTAGCTCACAGCGATTACTCGTCGCGGTGAGCCCGTCGCAGACGCCAGGAGAAACGCTCCGCTCTCGCTCCGGCCAGCACCCCGGCGCTGGAGTTCCGAGATCAGACGGAGCCACGAAGTCGGTGTGAAGGAGAGGAGCAGGTCGCTCTGTGGGGCGCTATACACCGACGTAGTCCTCATCGTTGAGCAGGCGATGCACGAGTCGCAGATAGAAGGTGATGTCCTTGCCGGGATCCCATGTCCACAGTCGGTACTGGCTGGGCCAGTTGCCGTGGCCATCGAGGGCGATTCGATCGCATGGGATGTACAGCGCCCGCCCCGTCTCCCAATTGCGGATTTCACAGGTTTTCGCCACCCGGTTTCACGCGAATTCGCCACCTGAATTCGCCGGATTTGGCCGCGCGTTTCGCCGGAATTGGCCGCGCGTTTCACGGGTAATGGCCACCCCGCCTCGGAGATCGCCAGCAGCCCCGACGTGAGCTCGTCAGACAC
>JAYVMQ010000030.1:0-5327 GCA_043758855.1 Chloroflexota bacterium | reverse complement strand
CTGCTTTTACCCAACAACTCAAACGTGGTCCTAGCAGCACGTCAGGCGACGGAGATGACATCGCGGCGCGTCCGGGTCGTGCCGACCAGGAATGCCGCCGAGGGATTCGCGGCGCTGCTGGCGATGGATCCAGGGGCAGATGCCACGACCAATTCCGAGGTCATGACCCTGGCCGCGCGGGCGATCCAGACGCTCCAGGTCACCGAAGCCGTGCGGGACGCGACGATTGGCGGCCGCAAAGTGAAGAAGGGCCAGACCATAGTCCTCGATCCTGATGACGGCCTGCTCGCCGTCGGCAGCGACCGGACGAAGGCCGTGCTGGCCGCTCTTGACGCCCTCGAGCCGGGCTTTGAGCTGGTCACGATCTACTATGGCGAGGGTGCGGATTTGGCCGATGCGCAATCGCTGGCCGGTCGTGTGGGGGAGTGGCGTGATGGCGTGGAGCTAGATGTAATTCACGGCGGGCAGCCCCATTACCGGTACCTCATCTCGGCCGAGTAGCGGAGTGGACGGCTCGGGGCAAGGGAGGTCGCAAAGGCGGGGCAAGGGTTCCGCGGGGAGTGGCCGTGCCGTCGGCGGTCTCGCAGCCGCCAGCTCTGGTCGTGATGGGGCCCCGGGCAGCGGTCGTCGGGCCGCCTCCGTGGCCGGGGCCGTCGGCCCCGAAACCCCGATCGGGGCAAGCGGGATAGCCGGTGCGACCGTTCTTCGCCGCGTCGGCCCGAAGCTCGGCATCAGGACCGTGCGTGACTTGCTGTTCCACCTGCCTCGCCGCTACGAGGACCTGCGCGAACTCAGCACCGCACGCGAACTGGCCCGGATTCCGGATGGAGAGTCGGCCAGCGCGCGCCTGCAGGTACGCGGGATTCGTGTGGCGCCGACGTTCCGGCGTCGGGTAGAGCGGACCACGGCCCATCTCGGCGACGACACGGGCGAGGTGGAAGCGACATGGTTCGGACGGAGGTACATCGAGAGCCGCCTCCACAAGGGCGATTGGGTCGTCATCAGCGGCAAGGTTCGGCACCGCGGCTTCACCTCCAGCTTCGACAATCCGGAGTTCCAACCCGACGACGGCTCGGCGCTGCTTCACGCCGGTCGGATCGTGCCGATGTATCGACTCACGGCCGGGCTGACGGCAACCACTCTTCGGCGGGCGATTCGCGAGGCGCTCGATAAGGTCGGGACGAAGTACCCGGAGTACCTGCCGGCTGAGGCTCGAACAGCGGTGGCCGATGGCGGATCGGTGGACGCCTTGAGCGGTGGGTCTGCGTCCTCCGAGGTCCCGATGCCAATCGCGGCCGCCCTGGAGAATGCCCATTACCCCGAGACGTTCGCCGCTCGCGACGCAGCCCTGCGCCGACTCGGCTTCGACGAACTCCTGGCCTTGGAAGTCGGCATGGTTGCCCGTGATCGCCAGCGGCGCGTCGCCGTCGGCGAGGCCGTGGAAGTAACTGCGGTCCAGCTCCGGTACGCGATCGACGCCGTGGAGTCGGCCCTCACGGCGCAGGTTCGGGCCCGCACCGGCACCGACGAGCCGGCGCGCCTGACCGCGGACCAGGCCTCGGCCGTTCAGGAGATCGCCGCCGACCTCGGTCGGTCGCGGCCGATGATGCGGCTTCTGCAGGGCGACGTGGGTTCCGGCAAGACGGCAGTGGCGGCTCTGGCACTCGCCTTTGTGGCCGACGCGGGCCGGCAGGGGGCGCTGCTGGCCCCCACGGACCTGTTGGCCCGCCAGCACGCCACGGCGCTCCGGCGCCTTCTGAAGCCGCTTGGCCATGGGGTGACACTGCTGACCGGCTCTCTGCCGGCGGCTGAGCGCCGGGCTGCGCTGGAGCTTCTGGCACGGCCGTCTGCCACTGACGGTCTGCTCGGGCTTTCTGGCGGCCTGATCGTGGTCGGGACGCACGCCATCGTGCAGGAGTCGGTGGGGTTCAAGGATCTAGCCCTGGCCGTCGTCGATGAACAGCATCGTTTTGGTGTGGCTCAGAGGGAGGCGTTGGCCACAAAGGGCCGCTCGCCCCATGTTCTCCTCATGACCGCCACGCCGATACCCCGGACGCTGGGCCAGATCATGCTGGCCGACCTTGATGTGAGCGACCTGAGGTCGATGCCGGCGGGACGGCTCACGGTCAAGACCGGAATCCGTCGTTCCGACGACCTGGCCGGCACCGCCGACGATCCGACCCGCGGCTCCTATCCGCTGATCGTCCGCGAAGTTCGGGCCGGACATCGGGCCTTCGTGCTCGTGCCGCTGGTGGAGGAGGACGAGGAATCGGCGGCTCGTTCTGCGGACGAGGTGTTCGCCGCGCTTCCCTTGCAGCTGGCCCAGGCCGCCGACGGCCTCGGGTTGCCCGCGGATCCGGCGCCCCACGTCGGTGTCGTTCACGGCCAGATGAAGGCAACCGAGCGCGACGCCCGAATGGACCGCTTCCGGAGTGGAGAGTTGGAGGTCCTCGTGGGCACGACCGTCCTGGAGGTTGGTGTGGACGTGCCCGAGGCCACCGTCATGCTCATTCTCGACGCCGATCGCTTCGGCCTGGCGCAGCTGCACCAGCTGCGCGGCCGCGTGGGCCGGGGCGAGGCTCAGTCCTACTGCATCCTCGTTTCCGATTCGGAGGACCCCACGGCCAGGGCGCGGCTCGAGGCGCTCGCAAGCCACACGGACGGCTTCGAACTGGCCGAGCTTGACCTCGAGCTGCGCCGCGAGGGTGAGCTGCTCGGATTGAATCAGAGCGGCCTGCCGACGCTGCGCATCGCCTCGCTGCGCGATAAGGGCGATCGCGATCGCGCCGTCCAGGCCAGATCGATTGCGGAGCGACTCCTTGACGAGCACGGCGCGTTGCGCCCCGGTTATGAGGCCTTGGCGGCCGAACTTCGAAATGGTTGGCTGACCAGGGTCGGAGCCGGCGAGGTCCTCGCCGAGGCCGCCTCAGCCGAGCCCATGCCGGAGGCCCATGTCGATGAGTGAGGCAGGTCGCGTAATTGCCGGCAGTGCTCGCGGGACGCGGCTACTCGCTCCGGGCGAGGGCACTCGTCCTATGGGCGATCGGGTCAAGGAGACTCTATTCGCGATCCTGGAGCCGCACTTGCCGGGGGCCAGAGTCCTGGATCTGTTCGCCGGTTCGGGCGCCGGGGGTATAGAGGCCCTGTCGCGCGGTTCGGCCCGGGCTGTTTTCGTGGAGCGAGACCAGACCGCTGTTCGTTGCATCGGCGACAACCTCGCCCGGGCCCGCGTCGCGGAGCGCGGCATCGTCCACAAGGCTGATGCCGTGGGTTACCTCAACGACAGAGCTGCCGCCGATGGCCCGTTCGATGTCGTTCTGGTGGACCCGCCGTATGCCGAGACCGGGCTGATGGAGGCCGCCCTCGCCCGACTCGGACCCAAAGTCCTGACGACCGATGCGGTAGTCGTAGCCAAGCATTTCTGGCGCACGTCACCACCCCCGTCGGTTGGGCTGCTAGCATCCTTTCGGAGCAAGCGGTTCGGCGAAACGGCGCTCACGTTCTATCACCGATCCACGACGGCCGCCGAGTTCGCCATCACGACCGGAGAGGAGCCAGCCAGGTGAAGATAGCGGTCTACCCGGGCTCGTTTGACCCGATCACCTTGGGCCATCTCGATGTCGTGTCGCGCGCGGCCGCCGTGTTCGATCAGGTCTACTTTGCGGTCCTGGTGAATCCCCACAAGTCGGAGCCGATCTTCGCGACCGATGAGCGCCTGGCCGTAATCCGCGAAGCGGTTGACGAGTCGTGCCCGCCAGACGTGTCCACTCGCATTGCCATCGAATCCTTCGACGGCCTGACCGTTGACTTCTGTCGCAGCCGCAATGCCACCTTCGTCGTCCGGGGCCTTCGGGCCATTTCCGACTTTGAGTCTGAGCTGCAGATGGCCCACACGAATCGAAAGCTTGCGCCGGAGATAGACACGGTTTTCTTTATGACTGCCCTGGAGCACAGCTACCTCAGCTCCAGTCTGGTCAAGGAGATTTCGGCTTTCGGTGGCGATGTGACCCAGATGGTGCCGCCTGCTGTCGTACGCCGTCTGAACGCTCGGTCCCGAAGTCTATAATCGAGGCATCCGGCAGTCCTTGCCACCTGCCCAAGGAGGGCCCGACCGATAGACATCATCGTTCTGATCGAGCGTCTTGAGGCGCTCGTTGCCCACGGCCGGAAACTTCCGCTCAGCAGCAGCGTGATAATCGATCAGGCTGCGGCGCTTGAGTGGATCGATCAGCTTCGGGTCACGATCCCGGAGGACATCAAGTCGGCCCGACGCGTCACCAACGAGGTCGAGCGCCTTCTCGAACAGGCCCGCGAGGAAGCGGAGCAAATCCTGGGTCGAGCCCAGGAGCAGGCGACGTACCTGATCGAAGAGCGGGAGCTGACACGCCAGGCCGAAGAGTTGAGCCATGAGATCTTGCGTCAGGCTCAGGTCGAAGCCGACGAGATTAGGCGCGGCGCAGACGACTACGCGACCGAGGTCCTGATGGGCCTCGAGACCGAAGTGATGCGGACTCTCAAGACCATCAAGCGCGGCCTGGAATTGCTCGACGACCGGCGCGTTGTTGCGTCGTCGGCTGCGGGGGCGGCTGCCACAGAGGCCATGGGAAACGAGGGCCAGGGAGATGCCGACGAGTACTACGAATCTGACCCCGAGCAGCCAGTTCGAGGCTGACGAACTCGTCTTCAACGTGGCCGGGCTTTTAGCCGAGCCTGCGGGCACCGTTCAGGACATCGTCGTCGTCTGTCCCGCCCTTGACCCGGGGTCAGGGCCCGTCCAAACCCAAGGGATTTCCGGCGGGCTTCGTCTGAGCCGGACCAACCGAGGACTGCTGGTTGGCGGGCGCCTTGGGACGGCCATCGCGTTGGTCTGCAGCCGCTGCCTGCGCGACATCGAGTATGCGGTGGAGATCAAGCTGGACGACGAGGCCCTGCCCAGCCTGGATCTCGGGACCGGTGTGCCGGTCGAAATGGAAGTCGACGCGGATGTTCTGCGACTGACTGGTCACCACGAGTTGGACCTCAGGGGAGTGGTTCGTGACGCCATCGCTCTGGCCGAGCCGATCGCGCCAATTTGCCGCGAGGATTGCCCGGGCTTGTGCATCGTCTGCGGCCTGGAACTCGCCGGAGGTCCACACGATCACCCGGATGAGGACATTGACCCCCGCCTGGAGGGGCTACGGCTGCTGATCGACTTGCCCGACGGACGGTAGTTGGCAGGCGGCGCAAATTGGCCCTAGTCGCTGACAGCGAAGCACGGAACTGCTAAACTCCCGCCTCGGCCCCATGCACAGGGTATGATTCGTCGTACCCCGTCACGGATCGGATAA
>JAYVMQ010000029.1:0-9000 GCA_043758855.1 Chloroflexota bacterium | reverse complement strand
CTCGGCCTCGTCGGTCGTGCTCCGATCATCATCAGCGCCTAGCGTAGCGTTCGGCGGGCTGTCTTGCTCGTCGAGCCAAATCGTCAGGCCGAAGTTGGTCGGCTGTGCCATGCTCGAATCATGGATGTAGTCGAAGTCCTGTTCATCGTCGGTCTGGCAATGCTGCTGGGCTTGTCGCTCGCAGTCGCGATTTCTCGAGGCCGGGCGCTTGAGCGTCTGCAGGATGCGACCGGTGCCAGGGATGCCGAAGGCGTGGAGCGGTTGGTCCGCAGCGCAATCGAGGAAGCTGGTGACGCCGTCTGGCACGCCGAGCAGACTGCTCATGACACCGGCTACCTGACCGAACTGCTGACTGCGGGCGTGGTTCGGCTCAGAGACGATCTGACAGTGGAGGCCGCGAACGACGCGGCTCACGTCATGCTGGAGCGGCGGCCTGGGACAATGGTCGGGCGATCGGCCCTGGAGGCCTTTGTCGACGCTCGGATCGAAGGGATCGCCCAAACGGCCATGGAGGCCGGCTCTGCCAATGGCGAACTCACGGTGCGGTCCCGGACGGGGGCTACGGTTACGGTACGGGCCCGCCGCTCTCCGGTATCTGGGGTGTGGCTGGTGATGGAGGATGTGTCGGAGCTGCGGCGCCTGCAACGGATTCGGGCCGAGTTCATCGATAACTTGTCACATGAGCTGCGGACGCCGCTTACGACGATCAGTCTTCTGGCCGAAACGGCGGCCCGCGACGCCGAGTCTGCTTCTCCGCGACTCCGGGACCGGATCGCCAAGATTGAGGTCGAGACCGGTCACCTGATCCAGATGGTCAACGAACTGCTTGATCTGTCGCGCATCGAGAGCGGCACCGCCCAGCTGCTGCTCGACGACGTGGACATGGTCCGAGTCGTCCGGTCGACGGCCGAACGGCTCCGCCTCTTCGCGGAGCGGCAGGGTCTGCGGATTGTGCTTGACCTGCCCGACCGAGTCTCCCCGGTCCGCGGTGATGAGGATCGGCTGGGCCAAGTCTTGATCAACCTGCTCCACAACGCCGTCAAGTTCAGTCCGAACGGCGGCAAGATCATTGCCGGCGTCAGCGAAACTGCCGACGAGATCACCGTGTGGGTCCACGACCCCGGTGTAGGCGTTCCTCAGGCCGACCTGACCCGCATCTTCGAGCGGTTCTACAAGGTCGACCGGGCCCGCGTCCGGGGGCGTGGCGGGACGGGGCTGGGACTGTCGATCGCCCGGCATGTAATCGACTCACACGGCGGTCGAATCTGGGTCGATTCCGAGGAAGGCCAGGGCTCGACGTTCTCATTCACTATCCCAACTGCGCCCAGGACTTTCCCTCCAGGGCAGGGCAACGCTTCGCCTGCTAACGGGGCCGCCCAAGAAGTCCCCGAACCAGGCGGGTAAGACTCGGTCGCGCACCCCAAGTCCGGAGGGCTACTCCGTCGTCCCAGTGTCGCCGTCGGTCCGTCGACGCGTGGGACGCGCGGTGGCGGTCCTCGGGCGCGGTGCCTTGGCCACTGTGGCGGCAGGACGCGCGGTGGCGGTCCTCGGGCGCGGTGCCTTGGCCACTGTGGGGGTGGTCGGAGTGGCAGATTTGGGCGGGCTGGCCGGCTCGGGCGCTACAGTCGGCTGTGCCAGCGTCGCGGCCGCGATTGTCGTTTCGCCGCGCAGTTCCTCCAATGCCGCCTCGAGCATCTGGCGCCGGAACGTGGCCCGCTCCAGCATTCGCAGTCGCTTACGCTCCTGCCGGGCGGCGTCGGAAAGCTGGCGCTCGAGCTGGCGGAGATGCTTGCGCACCCGACGCGGAGCGGACGCCTTCTTGGGCCTATCGCTCGAGACAACCGGTGCGACAACGTGAGCCTTCACGCGTTTATTGGACTTGCTCTTTGCCATTCCAGCCCCTTTTCCATTGAGTGGTTGGTTGAGCGCCCTACGGCGGGGTGCGCGTGAGTCTATGCCGAAGGATATGCCGTCGTCCTAGATGGTCAACCGTCAGTACCGGCGGTCAGGAGGTCGGGTGGCAGCAGCCAGCGCAGGAGGCCGCTTCCGGTGTCCAGCGGCCGCGGCGTGTCAATGCGCAGCAGAGTGCCCTTGCGGACGTGCAGTTCCGCCACTCCCATGAGTTCGGCCGCCAGCATGCTGAAGTCAGGATCGTGGCCAACCAGCAAGGGCCGACGCGGGTTGCCGGCGCTGGCCAGGAGCCTGTCGAGTGACTCGAGGTCCAGCGGTGCTGCCAGGGCGTTCGACACTACGATCGGCAGGCCAAGGGGGGTTACCACGAGCCGCGCTGTCTCAAGAGCCCGAGCGAGTGGTGAGCTCATGATCAGATCCGGTAGGAAACCGGTGTCGGCCAGAAAGAGGCCCAATCTCACCGCCTGGAGCCGGCCCTTTTCGGAGAGTGGTCGGTCGGAATCAGGACCGTTCCATTTCATTGGGTCGCCGGCGTGGGCATGGCGGAGCAGGTGGAGCTGGATCTCGTCCGTGGCGTGCACGGCCCGATCATCGCACGTCCGGCCAGGCCAGCGATTCGCAATCCTCTGCGTCCTACGGATTGAGATCCCCGACCAGGTCGGTCGATTGGAACGACTTCCTCGGCGCCGCTTGTGATCCGGTGGCCGAGGTGCTCAGATCCTCGGCCCCGAACGCAGATGGGTCCAAAGTCGACCCAGCCTGGCTCCCTGCGCATCCTTTTGACCGTGCGATCGAAGTAGGCGTGCTACAGCCGGTCGATTTCGGATAGGCCTCGTTGTCCATCAGGCGCTTCTGATGGCGAGACGCTTCTGATGGCGCGCGCCGAACGGGCGGTATCCTATTGGGCGGCTGTGGCGCGGCCCAGTGCCAGGCGGAACGAGGCGCCGTCGACGGCCCGCCAGACCGGACCGAGGGAGCGGCGTCGGCGGGCAACTTCGCGTTCGCGGGAGCGCAGGTAGGCACCAATCGCACGTCGCTCGATCTTCGATAGCTCTCCGGCTCGAGCAACCAGGACTTCTCGGGCCAATTTGGCGGCCACGTCTGCGTCGTGGAGACTACCGAGGTGGTCCTGCAATGCCGCCACCTTCGCCAGGAGCGGGTCACCGTCCGGGCCGAGCGTCTCGCCGAAGAATTCCAGCGCGTAGCGCAGCCATTTGGTCGAGATGCGCAGATTGTGCAGTGTCTCTATGTCGGCCCAGGACAGCACAAGCTCGTAGGCCCGAACGGCTTCGTAGGTGGCCCAAATTTCGGACGGGGCACGGTCGCGGACGCGATGCGGCACGGGGGGTGTGGTCACGTTTGCAGCTACATTGGCTCCCGCCTCGAGGAAGGCAGACGTGTCCTTGACGAAGGACTCGTACCGGTCCGAGTCGAGCTCCCGAACGAGTTCCGCTCGGGCCTCGTCTCGCTGCTGCCACCACAGCGACCGGAGGGGCTCCAGGCCGGGCCGATGCGACTCGTCGAGCGCCTGGCGATAGGCGTCGAGTCCCTCGATGAGGACATCGAGGTCGCGGGCCGCTCCGAGCCGGTCTGCGATTGTTTCGAGGCGGCGGCGCAGCTTCTTGGTCTTGCCTCTCTTGAAGGCGCTGTCGAATACCCGCCAGGCCGCGCGCATCCGGCGGGCGGCGACACGCATGGCGTGGAGGTCTTCTATGTCGAGACCGCTGCGGGTTCCGGCCTCGCGGTTCTGCATTCGGGCGAAATGGAACCGAAGCACCTTCAGGGCGGCCTCCGACATGCTGTCTTCGCCCCGGATCCCGAGTCTCCGCGTCCCGGCCTTGGGAATGGGCGCAGCCTCAGGGGCGGCCTCGGCCCCGGGCGCGGCCTCGGCCTCAGGCCCGGTCTCGGCTGCGAGCGCCGGTTCGGCCGGCTCCGTCACCGCAGCAGGCCCCGCGGCGGTCGCCAAGGCTACCCCAGCCTTCCCGGTGAGCAACTCGGGCGGCGCCGCTTGCCAGAGTTGTTGCAGATCCTTGGGCAGGGACGTCAGGGCTGCTCGAACGGCCGCCACGGCGCGCTCAAATTTGGAGCGTGACACCGGCCTCAGGTCATCGTCGCGATCGAGCAGATCGGCTAGAGCCACCAGGGGAGTCTCACTGCCGCCTTTCAGCTCGACCTCGAGTTCCTCGAAGGCGTCGAGGACCTGGCTATTGCCGACGACCTCAACCTCATCCACGCTCAGCTCGGCTCGGGTGTTGCCGGCCCGTAGCTGACGCACGCGTCGCAACTGTCGGATCGTGAGCAGGTCCACGAGGGCCGCTTCGCCGCAAAGCTCCTGGACCGAGGTGCGAGCCTTGGATGAGGGCCAATTACCAGGAACCAGGCTCCCATCGGCCGGCCCTTCGATCTCTTGCCGCCGCTGCAGGCGAGCCCCGGAGCTGCCGAGTGCCTTGAGGTTGATGCGGGTGCCGTGGGACGTCTTGCGGAGACGCGCCGCGAAGCCGGCCCTGGCGAAGGCCCAGTCCGCCGAATCGATGTAACGGTCCTCCACTCGAACCGATCGGACGGGGCCAACGGCCGTGAACGGGCCAAGCTCCGGCGCGACCAGATATCGATCGGCCCCGCCCAGCGCCTTGACCTGGTACTTGGTCTCCACTTCGATCTTCCGCCTGGTGGCCACGTCCGCCCTTCTGACTGCGCCCTATGCCCTCGGATCCATCGAACCCATCCCGGCGTGGGGCCTGTGGGGTGCCGCGAGTGCCACGGCCGCCATCTCGGCCGTCTGATCCTTGAGCGTTTCGAATGTGTCGATGCTACCGGGTCGGCCGCTGATCTCCTCGGTCCGACGGTACCTGGCGTCCGGCCCGAGCTGCCAGGACCGCCGATCGTCAACGAGCATGACCTCGAGCGCCGACTCTATGCGGGCTCGGCCCTCCGGATCCTCGATGGGGACGATGGCCTCCACCCGCCGATCCAGGTTGCGCTCCATCAGGTCGGCTGAGCCGATGTACAACTCCGGCATGCCGCCATTGGCAAATGAGAACACCCGCGAATGCTCCAGGTATTGGCCCACGATCGACCGCACCTGAATTCCGTCACTTACTCCCGGCACGCCCGGCCAGAGCGAGCAGATGCCGCGGATGACCAGGTCGACCTTTACTCCGGCCTGGTCTGCGGCGTAGAGGGCGGCCACGCAGGCCGGGTCCACGAGTGAGTTCAGTTTCAGCACGATGCGCGCCTTGCGGCCGGCTGTGGCGTGGTCTATCTCGCGCTGGATCATTTCCAGAATCCACGTTCGGAGGTTCATGGGGGCCACGATGAGACGTCGGAAGTCACGTTGGCGCGACAGGCCGGTCAACACGTTGAAGAGGTCGCTGACATCGGCGCCCAGCTCCGGCCGACACGACAGTAGTCCCAGGTCCGTATACAGCCGGGCCGTGCCGGGATTGTAATTGCCCGTGCCAATGTGGACGTAGCGCCGCAGTGCGGAGCCTTCGCGCCGGACCACGAGCACGGTCTTGGAATGTGTTTTGAGGCCCACCAGGCCATACACGACGTGGGCGCCAGCATGCTCCAGCTTGCGGGCCCAAGTGATGTTCGCTTCTTCGTCGAAGCGCGCTTTGATCTCGACCAAAACCACGACCTGCTTGCCGCGCTCGGCGGCGGAGATGAGGTCGCGGACGATGGGGGAGTCGCCGCTGGTGCGGTAGAGGGTCATCTTGATAGAGAGGACGTCGGGGTCCGTAGCGGCCTGAGAGATGAATATCTGCGTGGACGCGGCGAAGCTCTCGTACGGGTGGTGCACCAGAATGTCGCCGGCACGGATGGCGGCCAGGACGTCCGCCGGCTCGTCCTCGTCGGGCGGCACCAGTCGAGGCGGGATGACAGGCGAGTAGGGGGGCAGCTTTAGATCCGTCCGATCGAGCCCGGCAATCTTCCACAGGCCGGTGTGGTCGAGCATGCCATGAATCTCGTAGCAGTCGTCGGTGTCGACGCCGACGCCCTTTTCGAGGATCTGGCGCATTGAGGACGGCATGGCCACGTCAACTTCAAGGCGGACGACCTGGCCGAATCGGCGCCGCCGCAGCTCCTCTTCCAGGGCCAGCATCAAGTCGTCCGCCTCGTCCTCCTGGAGGTCGAAATCGGCGTCGCGGGTGACCCGGAAGAGGTGCGTCTCGAGGATGGTCATGCCTGAGAAGAGCATGTCCAAATTGGCCGCGATGACCTGTTCGAGAAGCACGAACATGGTCGGCTCGATCTGGAGGAAGCGCGGTAGCACGGCCGGAACCTTGACCCGGGCGAATCGCTCCTCGCCGTCCTCCGGGTCCTCCATGCGAATGGCGAGGGAAAGGCTGAGGGTGCTGATGTACGGGAAAGGGTGGCCTGGGTCCACCGCAAGGGGCGTGAGGACGGGGTAAACCTCGTCGATGAAGCGCTGCCTCAGCTCCGCATGGTGCTCGGGCACGTCGGCATAGTCGACGATGTGGATGCCGGCGGCGCTAAGGTCGGAGCAGACCCGCTCGAAGATGTCGCGGTTGCGGTGCAGCAACTCGCGGACTCGGGTTCGGATTGCCGCCAGCTGCTCCGTGGCGGGCTTCTCACCCGGAGCCCCGGGCGCCGCATGCGCCTCGGCCTGTTCCATCAGCCCAGAGACGCGGATCTGGAAGAACTCGTCCATGTTGCTGGCGAAGATGGCCAGGAACTTAACCCGCTCCAGCAACGGATTGCGTTCATCTCCAGCCTCGTGCAGGACCCGATGTTGAAACTCGAGCGAACTTAGCTCGCGGTTGATGTACGGGAACGCCAAACTAACCTCGCCCTTGCTCGGGGAAGGTTCGCCGGGTAGGCCACGTACTACTCCGGTCACTGTTTTGTGCCCCTCAACGCGCTCAGGCAATGACGGCTGTGCATCGGCCCATTCTCGACAGTCCCGGCAAGTTGGCAATAGGCAGGGGCCGCGTCGGCGCCGCTCGTTGTCGGAAGCGGCGCCTCGTTGTGCGGCGCTTGACTGGTTGATCCGGGCTTACTCGTTGGTCGGGCCGCCGGCGTTGGCGTCTGGCACGATCACGACCGCGGTCCCGTAGGCCACGATTTCGGACATGGTGGTGCCGATCTCGGACGAGTCAAATCGCATCGAGAGGACCGCGTTGCCGCCCATCAGTGTCGCATTCTGGACCATTCGGTCGAGGGCCTGGCGCCGGGTGTCCTCGAGCAGCTGGGTGTACTCGTGAATCTCGCCGCCGACGATGGAGCGGAGGCCGGCGACGAAATTGCCGGCTAGGCCGCGACTTCGGACGACCAGCCCAAAGACCTGGCCTTTGGTCTCGGTGACGCGGTATCCGGGCAGGTAAGGGGTTGTAACGACGATCACTCGATTTCCTCCATTAGTTGGGTTGATGCCATTGTCGGTTGTCTGTCCGCGCCGCATGTCTCGCATGAGCAGCCGCGACGGAGCGCCTCAAAGGTGTAATAGCCCGTGTCGTGCCCGTCGGCCCACGTGGGCGCCAGGGCATACTGGCCGACGAGGCGCATTGCCACGAGTTGTGTCTGTTCTGGCGTCAAGCTTGGCATTGAGTCCAGCCAGCCCGGCGTCCCCGCCTCGCCCCGGCAGAATGCGCACGGGCACAACCAGCGCAGGGCCACGGCCTTGTACTGGCTGCGATGACCGTCGGCCCAATCGATGGTCACCAGGCCGGCGTCTCTGTCGGCGTTGATGGCGGTGGGCTGGATTGCCGAGTTCGTAGCCATGCCTCATTCTAGTGGCGGCGTCGGGGCGGACGCCCGAAAGTTGACCAGCGAGCAGCGGACCCGGCTCGACGAAATGGTTTGACTGATGACCGCTGCCGCTCCGGAGGGCCCTGAGTCCCTCTCTGTCCTTCTTGCTGATCTGTCCGATACGGCCGCGCAGCTCCCCGTCGCCTCCGTTTTGGAGAGGCTCGGCGCAAATGCCGCGCTTGGCCTTACACCAGAACAGACTTCGGCGCGGCTCGCCGAGTTCGGTCCAAATGAGCTCGAGCCATCGCAGAAGACCTCGCTTTGGCGCCTTATCTGGGCCGGAGTGCGCGAGCCATTCGTCATCCTGCTCTTCATTGCCGGCTGCCTGGCCATCGCCCTCAACGAAGTTCGCGACGGCCTGCTGGTCCTGGTGATCCTGGCTCCGATCGTCGGCGCGAGCGTGGTGACCGAGTATCGCGGCGAGAAGGCCCTGGAGGCCTTGCGCGATGCGGTCGCGCCGATGGCCCGGGTCAGGCGCGGTGGTGCCGTCGAGGATGTGCCGACACGAGACCTCGTGCCGGGTGACCTTGTGCTGTTGCGTGTCGGTGATGTGGTGCCGGCTGATCTGCGGCTCGTCCGGGCCGAGGCCCTTACCTTCGACCGCAGTGTGCTGACAGGCGAATCGCTGCCGGAATCCGCCGCCGTGGTGCCAGATGCGGCGGGTATCGCTCTGGCCGATCGCCGCTGCGTCGCCTACGGTGGCACTGCAGTGGTGGGCGGGCGCGGCGAGGGTGTGGTCATCGCCACGGGCTTGCGGACCGAGTTCGGACGCATTTCGCAGGCCCTGGCGGGGCGCGAGCGGCGCCGCTCCCCGCTCCAACGGGAGATGGATCGGCTCGTCCGGATTCTACTGGTCGTTGCCATCGGCCTCATCGCCCTGGTGGTTACGGCAGGCTTCCTGCGCGGTCACGAGGCCGGCAAGAACGTGCTGGCCGGCGTCTCGGCCGCGATCGCGGCAATACCCGAGGAGCCGCCTGCCCTGGTGGCGGTGGTGCTGGGTCTGGGCGCCTATCGACTCCTGCGCATGAAGGTCCTTGTCCGGCGCCTGTCGGCCCAAGAGACACTGGGTTCGGTGGATCTGATCATCACCGACAAGACGGGCACTCTGACGGAGAACCGGCTTTCCCTGGCCGCCATCCGCACCCCCGACGGAGTCGTCGAGGAGCGAGACAGCGTCGTCGAGCTGGCGACGATGGCTGTCCGAGCTGAAGAGGACGCCTGGAGCGTCGCTACCGGCAGCAAGCCCGGTTCATTTAGTCGATCTCTCTTCAGCTTCCTCGCTGAGCAAGCGGTGGTTCTGGATCTCGATCCTGCGGA
>JAYVMQ010000028.1:0-7380 GCA_043758855.1 Chloroflexota bacterium | reverse complement strand
CCAGCGACCCCCAGTGGCTCCAGGTCGATCTCGGGTCCACCCAGTCGATCTGCAAGGTCGTCCTGAACTGGGAAGCCGCCGCAGGCAAGGCATTCCAGGTCCAGACCTCTCCTGATGCCACCACCTGGACATCTATCTACTCCACCACCACCGGCACGGGCGGCGTCCAGACGCTAACCGTCTCCGGCACCGGCCGCTACATCCGCATGTATGGCACCGTACGGACCACAGGCTACGGCTACTCGCTCTGGGAGTTCCAGGTCTTCGTCGGCGGCCCGACGCCAACCCCGACTCCCGTCATCACCCCCACGCCGACTCCCGTCATCACCCCCACGCCCACGCCGACCGCGACGCCCGCCGGCAACTGGACGACAGTCTGGACCACCGACTTCTCGGGCGCGGCCAACACCGCTCCTTCCGCGTCCGACTGGATCACCTACACGGGCACTTCGTACCCGGGCGGCGCGGCCAACTGGGGTACCGCTGAAGTCGAGACCGCCAGCGCTTCCACGGCCAACCTGTACCTCGACGGCAGCGGCCGCCTCGTTATCAAGGCCATCAAGGACGGCTCGGGCAACTGGACTTCGGGCCGCATCGCCACCCAGCGAACCGACTTCGCCGCCAATCCGGGCGAGCAAGTCAAGTTCACCGCCATCCTGCAGCAGCCGAACGTCAGCAGCGCCAACGGCCTCGGCTACTGGCCGGGCTTCCGCGCGACTGGCGCCGCTTACCGCGGCAATTGGAACAACTGGCCGGCCGTCGGCGAGACCGACATCATGACCGACGTCAACGGCCGCAGCCAGCTCTCCAACACGCTCCACTGCGGCACCGCGCCGGACGGCCCATGCGCGGAGTACAACGGCCGCCAGAGTGGCTTCGCCAGCTGCGTCGGCTGCCAGACCGGCTACCACGAGTACACCGAGATCATCGACCGCAGCAAGACCGACGAGGAAGTCCGCTTCTACCTCGACGGCCAGCAGACCTGGGTCGTGCGTGAGAGCAATGTCGGGGTCACCGCCTGGCAGCAGGCCGTTGATCATGGCTTCTACCTCAGCTTCAACCTAAGCATGGGCGGCTCGCTGCCCAATGCCATCGCGGGCGTGACCACGCCGACGGCGGCCACGGTCTCGGGCGCCTCGCTGAACATCGACTCGGTCACCGTCGCCAAGATCACCGGCACTGCGCCGGCGGCCATGACGGACCCCGGCATCCCCGCGGGACCCAGCGTGGTCAAGATCACCGGCAGCCAGGGCAACTGGCAGATGAACGTCAACGGCGGCAACTACATCGTCAAGGGCCTCACCTACGGCCCTCCGGCGGCAGCCGCCGACGGCTACATGCGCGACCTGCAGAACATGGGCGTGAACACGATTCGGACCTGGGGTTCGGACACGACAACGACGCCCGGACTGCTCCAGACCGCGTCCCGCTTCGGCGTGAAGGTCATCGCCGGCTTCTGGCTCAACCAGGGCGCCGACTACCTGAACGACACGACCTACAAGACCAACACCCTCAACTCGATCGTCTCGACGGTCAACGGCCTCAAGGGCTATCAGGGCGTGCTGCTCTGGGACGTGGGCAATGAGGTCATCCTCACCACCCAGGACCACACGTATCCCAACGGCGCGACCGTCGAGCAGGAACGAGTTGCATACGCGCAGTACGTACAGCAGGTCGCCGTGGCGATCCACGGCGCTGATGCCAACCATCCTGTTACTTCTACCGACGCCTGGACCGGCGCCTGGCCGTACTACAAGCAGTACGCCCCGGCCCTGGACCTGCTGGCAGTGAACTCTTACGGCGCCGTCGGCGGCGTCAAACAGGCGTGGATCGATGGCGGCTACACCAAGCCATACATCCTCACCGAGGGTGGACCGGCCGGTGAATGGGAAGTCCTCAACGACGTCAACGGCGTCCCGAACGAGCCGACGGACCTGCAGAAGCGCGATGGCTACACGGCCAGCTGGAATACCCTGATGGGTCATCCCGGCGTCGCGCTCGGCGGCACCGAATTCCACTACGGCCTCGAAAACGACTTCGGGGGCGTCTGGCTCAACACTTATACCGGCGGCTGGCGCCGGCTCGGTTATGGCGCTCTCAAGCAGGCCTACACGGGCTCACCGCTCGTCAACACCGCGCCGCAGATCACGGCCATGACCCTGAGCTCGCAGACCAACGTTCCTGCCGGTAGCCAGTTCACCGTCAACGTAACGGCCTCCGACCCGAACGGCGATCCCATCCGCTACAACCTGATGTTCAGCGACAAGTACATCAGCACAGGCACCGGGTTCACCAATGTCGCCTTCACGGACAACGGCAATGGATCCTTCAGCGTGACCGCTCCGCAGCAGATGGGCGTCTGGAAGGTCTACGTCTACGCTTTCGACGGCAAGGGCAACGTCGGCATCGAAACCCGATCGTTCAAAGTCACCCCGCCGGCCGTCTCGGGCACCAACATCGCCATCGGCAAGGCGACGACCGCGTCGTCCTCGCAGGCCTCGCCCGCGCAGCCTGCCAACTACGCCACGGACGGCAACTTCGCCACTCGCTGGGCGAGTGACTGGAGCGACCCGCAGTGGATCATGGTGGACCTGGGCTCCACTCAGACCATCACCCACATCCAGTTGGCCTGGGATCCGGCCTACGGCAAGGCCTACACGATCCAAACGTCCAACGACCAGACCAACTGGACCACGATCTTCTCGACCACGACCAGTGACGGCGGGTTCGACGACATGGACGTCAGCGGCTCCGGCAGGTATGTCCGCCTGACGGGAACGGTCCGAGGCACCGCCTGGGGCTACTCCCTGTGGGAATTCGGCATCTACCACTAGCCAATCGAACGGCCCCGACAAGGCCAATTACGCGTCCCCAACTTCTCTGCGCCAAATGGAGAACGACATGCACATTGAGATACGGAAGGTATCCAAGATGCTGCGCGTAACGACCATCATCGCGGCAGTATTGATGCTGTCTGCATCGTTGCTGACCGCAACCGCGATGGCGGCCGGCGAGACCGCCGGTGTCTGGATGACCACGGCCGACCAGACCAAGCTGCTCCAGCAGCAGGCCAATCTGACATTTGCGGCGGACAGCGGCACCAACCCAACGACCATCGACGTCGATCCGGCCACAACCTATCAACGGATCGATGGCTTCGGGGCTTCGCTGACCGATTCCTCTGCTTCGTTGATCTGCGGCAAGCTCACCACGGCCCAACAGACCACGCTCCTCAACAACCTGTTCAACCCGACGACAGGTATCGGGTTGAGCTTCTTGCGCCAGCCGATGGGCGCGTCCGACTTCTCGTCGATCGGTAACTACAGCTACGACGACATGCCGGCCGGCCAGACCGACCCGAACCTGACCAACTTCAACATCAACCACGATCTGCAGTGCATCGTTCCGCTGCTCAAGCAGATCAAGGCCATCAATCCGGCGCTCAGCATCATGGCCAACCCATGGAGCCCGCCCGGATGGATGAAGACGTCCGGCTCGATGATCGGCGGCAATCTTCAGAGCCAGTACTACACGTCCTGGGCCAACTACTTCGTCAAGTTCGTGCAGGCGTACGCAGCTCAAGGGATCCCGATCAATTACATCTCCATGCAGAACGAGCCGCTCTACATCCCCGGGGGATACCCGGGCATGGGCATGAGCTCGAGCGAGCAGGCGACCCTGCTCGGCAGCTACATGGGTCCGGCGTTTGCCTCGGCCGGGATCACTTCCAAGGTCCTGGTATGGGATCACAACTGGACCAACCAGTATCCGTACGACGTGTTGGGTAACGCGACCGCCAACTCGTATGCAGCCGGCACGGCGTTCCACTGGTACGGCGGAACCGTCGATTCCCAGACGGCACTGCACAACTCCTACCCGAACAAGGGCATCTGGTTCAGCGAGGGCTCCGGCTTCAGCGGCACGAGCTTCGCCCAGTACCTCAAGGATATCGACCAGCTTCTGATTATCGGCAACATGCGCAACTGGGGCCAGAGCACCGTGCGCTGGAACCTCGTCCTCGATCAGAACCTGGGTCCGCAGAACGGCGGCTGCAACAACTGCACGTCTACCGTGACGATCAATAACTCCACCGGGGCGATCACCTACAACCCGGAGTACTACGCCCTGGCACATGCGAGCAAATTCGTGGTCCCGGGAGCGTATCGGATCAGTTCGACCAACTTCACCGGCGGTATCGAGAATGTCACGTTCAAGAACCCCGATGGCTCACTGGCGCTCATTGCCTTCAATGCCGGCACGGCCAGCAACACCTTCAAGATCCGCGTCAGCGGCCAGTCCATCAGCGCCACGCTTCCCGCGGGCGCGGTGGCGACATACAAGTGGAACCCGGGCGTGATTACGCCCACTCCGACCCCGACCCCAACCCCGACGCCCACGCCCGTCGTGGGCCCGAATATCGCCCTCGGCCGGCCGGTCGTCTGCTCCTCCATCGAGAACGCAGGAACCCCCTGCGCCAACGCAGTCGACGGCAACACCGGGACCCGCTGGGCGTCTGCCTTCAGCGACCCGCAGTCGATCTACGTCGACCTCGGCCAGAACTACAACATCACCCAGGTGGGGCTCAACTGGGAGGCGGCCTACGGCAAGTCCTTCCAAATCCAGACCTCGCCCGACGCCACCACGTGGACGTCGATCTACACGACGACAACCGGAACGGGCGGCGTCCAGACACTGAACATCACCGGCAGCGGTCGATACGTTCGGATGTACGGAACTGCTCGTGGAACCGGCTATGGCTACTCGCTCTGGGAGTTCGCCCTCCAGGGCACACCAGTCGGCCCGACTCCGACTCCGACCCCGACGGCGCCACCGGTCGCCACTCTGCTCTCGCAGGGCCATCCGGTGACCTGCTCATCGATCGAGAACGGGGGCACGGCCTGTGCCAACGCAGTCGACGGCAACACCGGCACCCGCTGGTCCTCGGCGTTCAGCGATCCGCAGTCGATCTACGTCGATCTCGGCGCCACCCACTCGATCAGTAAGGTGGTCCTCAACTGGGAGGCGGCCTACGGCAAGTCCTTCCAGATCCAGACCTCGCCCGACGCCGCTACATGGACGTCGATCTACTCGACCACAACCGGCACGGGCGGCGTGCAGACCCTCAACGTCACCGGGAGCGGCCGCTACGTCCGGATGTACGGAACCGCCCGCGCAACCGGCTACGGCTACTCGCTCTGGGAATTCCAGGTCTCCGGCAGCTAGTCCCAAGACCACAAGTGGGGTGGGCGTCGTCTGACGCTCGCCCCACATTCGTTACCCATGTGGCGCCATCGAGTCCTGCCCCGAGACGACGGCGGCGGCGATCCAACTCGACACGACGATCCGGCGTGTGAGGCCGGCCGGTGGCTACTGATCGACAGCGTTGCTACGACCACCGGGCGCTCCAAATGCCGCCGCTCGACGGCCGCGACCCCGCACCGTAGGTAGTACTTCTGCTTGACACCCGAGAGTACTCTCGTCACGCTTCCCCGTTCTGTTGCCATTCAGGAAAGGAAGGCCCCAGCATGTCTACGCATCTACTGGAACGCCCTGCGCACAGGCCGCAGGAACGTGTCGGACGGCGGCTCGCGCTGAGCTTCGCCCTCCCTCTGGCCGTCGCGGCAAGCATGATCACGACGGGGATTGCCGCCGCCTCGCCGCCGCCGGCTCAGCCAGACTTCGGTCCGAACGTGGTGATCATCGATCCGAGCATGTCGACGAGCCAGATCCAGACCACCGTCGACGCGATCTCGACACAGCAGATCCCCAGCCAGTTCGGCACCGGGCGATTTGCAGTGCTCTTCAAGCCTGGTACGTACGGATCTGTTGCTGCCCCCCTAAACTTCCAGGTTGGCTACTACACGGACGTTGCCGGCCTCGGGGCGTTGCCAACCGACGTGACCGTCAACGGCACGATGGATGCCTACAACCAGTGCTTCGGGCCTGGTAACTGCGTCGCTCTCGCGAACTTCTGGCGCTCGGTCTCAAACCTGACCATTAACGTCGCTGGCAAGGGTGGCTGCCAGTCCGGAGAGTTCTGGGCGACCTCACAGGCGACGTCCTTCAGGCGGGTCAATGTCAACGGCCGCGCCACGCTCATGGACTACTGCTCGGGCCCGTCCTACGCCAGCGGCGGCTTCATCGCCGACTCCCAGTTCTCGGGCACCGTGATCAACGGTTCGCAGCAGCAATATTTCGTAAGGAACAGCAGCCTCGGCGGCTGGAGCAACGCCGTCTGGAACCAGGTGTTCGCGGGCGTCACCGGCGCCCCCGCCCAGTCGTTCCCGACCCCGACCTATACGACGCTGTCGGCCAACCCCGAGTCACGGGAGAAGCCTTTCCTGTACGTCGACTCGGAGAACCACTACAACGTCTACGTCCCGAGCGTGCAGTTCAACTCTTCGGGCGTGACCTGGGCCGCCGGCCAGACCCCCGGCCACTCGATCTCGATCGAGGACTTCTTCATCGCGAAGCCCTCCGATAGCGTTCAGGCGATCAACAACGCGCTGGCGCGGGGCAAGAACCTGATCTTCACCCCGGGCATCTACAACGTCAGTCGCACCATCGAGGTCAAGCGCCCCGACACCATCGTGCTCGGCATGGGCCTGGCGACGATAGTGCCGCATAACGGCGTCGTCCCAATGAAGGTCGCCGACGTTAAGGGTGTGGAGATCTCGAACTTGATCTTCGACGCTGGCCCGGTCAACTCGCCGGTCCTGCTGCAGGTCGGTACGGAGCACGCCGGTAACGGCCAAGCTCGCGGGCACAACCACTGGAGCGACTCGGCTGATCCGACGGTGCTCCAGGACGTCTACTTCCGCATCGGCGGCGCCAACGTCGGCAAAGCGACCGTCAGCCTCAAGGTCAACTCCGACAACGTTCTCCTCGATAACATCTGGGCCTGGCGTGCTGACCACGGCACCGGCGCTGGCTGGACGAGCAACACCGCCGATACCGGTGTGATCGTGAACGGCGATAACGTTATCGCCACAGGCCTCTTTGTCGAGCACTATCAGAAGGATGAAGTTATCTGGAACGGCCAGAACGGCAAGATCATCATGTTCCAGAACGAGATGCCGTATGACGCGCCGAGCCAGGTCGCCTGGACTCAGCGTGACGGCACGCTCGGATACCCGGCCATCAGGGTCACCAATGATGTCGAGACTTTCCAGGCCTGGGGCATGGGTAGCTACAGCTTCTTCAATCAGGGCGTGAACATTTACTCCGCTAACGCGTTTGTGGTTCCCACAACGCTCGCGGCGGGAAGCCTCAAGGATCTGTTCACGATCTTCCTCTCCACCGCCGGTTTCGGTGGCATCCAGAACGTGGTCAACGGAGTTGGCGGGTCGTCGACCATCGCTAACCCCGATGCCGTGGTTC
>JAYVMQ010000027.1:0-4531 GCA_043758855.1 Chloroflexota bacterium | reverse complement strand
GAGGCGGGAGTGCCCGGTTTAGAAACAGGTCCAACGGTCATACGACAATCCCTTCAGCGCCGGCTCGACCGAGCCGCATGATGGCTTTCATGATCGCCTCTTGCGACGCCTCTGCGGCGGACATCTCCGCGGCGATCTGACCCGAAGCCATTACGAAGATCCGGTCGGAGATGCCCAAGATCTCGGGCAGCTCGGACGAGATGAAAACAACCGCTTTGCCCTCGGCAGCCAGACGATTGATGATCGTGTAGATCTCGAATTTGGCGCCAACGTCGATGCCCCTCGTCGGCTCGTCAAGGATGAGCACGTCCGGGTCGGCAAAGAGCCACTTCGCGAGCACGAGCTTCTGCTGGTTTCCCCCGGACAGGTTGACCGCTGTCTGTTTGACACTCGAGCACTTGATGTTCAGTTGCTTGCGGTAATCGTTGGCGACTCGGATCTCGCGAGGCTCGCTCAGGATCGAATGGTTGGACACGCCATCCAGGTTCGCCAGGGTGACGTTCGTCTTGACGTCGCTTATGAGGATCAGGCCGTAGGTCTTGCGATCCTCCGTGACATAGGCAATGCCGTGCTTGACGGCTTTGGGGATCGAGCTTACGTCGACCTCCTTACCGTTCCTGAGCACCGCCCCGCTGACGTAACGGCCCCAGGACCGTCCGAACACGCTCATGGCGAACTCAGTCCGGCCGGCCCCCATGAGACCGGCGATGCCTACGACTTCACCCCTGCGGACGTTGAGGCTGACGTCCTTTATGACCATTCGATCGTCGTAGATCGGGTGTGCGACGTTCCAGTGTCGGACCTCAAAGACGACCTCACCAATCTCGGTGTCTCGAGGAGGGAAGCGGTGGGTTAGGTCCCGTCCGACCATGCCCCGGATGATCCGGTCCTCGTTCACGCTGCCCGTGGTCGCGTCGAGCGTTTCGACAACCCGGCCGTCCCGCATAACCGTGATCGTGTCGGCGATCGACTCGACCTCCTTGATCTTGTGAGAGATGAGGACGGACGAGATCCCCTTAGCCTTGAAGTCCCGAAGCAGGTTCAGGAGCTTTTGGCTGTCCGTCTCGTTCAAGGCGGCCGTTGGCTCGTCGAGGATGAGGAGGACGACCTTCTTTGATAATGCTTTGGCGATCTCGACGAGCTGCTGCTTGCCGACGCCCAGTCGCCTCACGGGCGTGTCGGTCGAGTCGTCGAGACCGACGATCTTAAGCAGGTCGCGTGCCCGTGCATGAGCCGCGCCCCAGTTGACCATGCCGTGTTGGCCCTGCTCGTTGCCGAGGAAGATGTTCTCGGTGATCGAGAGCTGGGGGACCAGGGCAAGCTCCTGGTGGATGATCACGATGCCGAGCGCCTCGCTGGCGCGGATGTCCGAGAACTGGGCCTCGTGGCCATCGAACAGAATTTGGCCCTCGTACTCGCCATGCGGGTAGACCCCGCTGAGTACCTTCATCAGCGTCGACTTGCCGGCCCCGTTTTCACCCACGAGGGCGTGGATCTCGCCACGACAGACGGATATGCTGACGTCGTCAAGCGCCCTAACGCCAGGAAATGTCTTCGTGATGCCACGCATCTCGAGGAGCACCTCACTCACGTTACCGCCTCCTGTTCGTGACCTGGTTGCAGAAAGAAGTCGGGTGCGCCGGCCGGTGGCCGTGCGCACCCGACTATAACGCGGAGCTTACTTGAGCTGATCGGCCGTGTAGTAACCGATGTCAACCAGGCCGGACTGAACGTTGTCCTTGGTGATAAGGCTCATGTCGAGCAGGAAAGACGGGACGACCTTGATTCCGTTGTTGTAGGTCGTGGTGTCGTTCGTGTCAACGGTGCCGCCCTTGAGCATCTCGTCCGCCATCTTGGCCGCCTGGGCAGCCAGCTTACGAGTGTCCTTGAAGACAGTCGAACTCTGCTCGCCCGCCAGAATCGACTTGACCGAGGGAAGCTCGGCATCCTGACCGCTGACGCACGGCGCCGGCTTCGCGGTCGAATAGTAGCCGACGGCCTTCAGCGAGGCGATGATGCCGCGGCTGATGCCATCGTATGGCGCGAGGACGGCGTCCACGCGCTTGTCGGTGTACTTCGAGCTAAGGATGTTGTCCATTCGCGCCTGGGCGACGGCGCCGTCCCAGCGGAGCGTCCCGACCTGGTCGGGGAACTTGGTCTGACCGCTCTGGACGACCAGCTTGGTGCTGTCGATGTAGGGCTGAAGAACCGACATCGCGCCGTTGAAGAAGAAGTGGGAGTTGTTGTCGTCCGGCGAGCCGGCGAACAGTTCGATGTTGAAAGGACCCTTGCCCTTGTCGAGGCCCAGGCAGGTCACGAGCGACGTGCCCTGGAGGACGCCGACCTTGTTGTTGTCGAACGTTGTGTAGTAATCGACGTTCGGTGACTTGTTGATCAGGCGATCGTAGGCCAGGACCTTGATCTTGGCATCAGCAGCCTTCTGAAGGGTGTCCGTCAGAGTGGTGCCGTCGATCGCCGCAATGATCAGGACCTTGGCGCCCTTGGTGATCATGTTTTCGATCTGGGAGACCTGGGTCGGGATCTTGTCCTCGGCGAACTCGAGGTCCGTGGTGTAGCCGAGGGCTGTTAGGGACTTGACCAGGTTGTCGCCGTCGGAAACCCACCGAGCGGAGGACTTGGTCGGCATTGCGATGCCGATCAGGCCACCGGCTCCGGCTGCGGCTGCGCTGCCACCAGCTGCGGCACTGGCGCCGGGCGTGGTTGTGGCGGAACTGCATGCCGTCACGGCAAACATCCCGACCACAGCGAGGCTGAGTAGCTTCTTCATGGGTGCGTTGCACTCCTCCATATGACGGGGCAGACGAGCCCCACACCGCCGGGAAGGCGTATTGCCTTGTCGCGAGGGTGCCGCTCGGCGTACGAGTCCTCGTCCAGTCTCCTGCAGACTACGGGCCGCCGGAGCCAGGCCGTTATCGTTCCCGTGAACGGTAACAATCGCGCGACAACGTATGCTAGCCGTGGCCGCAGCCGGCCGTCAAGCCAATCCGTAATCCTCCTGCCGGTACCGCCTGGACTCTCGATTTGCACTTCGCCGAAGTCGTGCGCCGGCACGGCGCTCCGTGCCGGCGCGGAGTCCCCCGAATTTGTCTGCGCAACCGCCAAGGAGCCTCCATGGCCGCTCCAGGGTGGTTCCACGGGCGCACGCCAGGATCTGACCCGACGGGCCGGCGGAAGGATTTCCAGCCAGCAACCCAATCGACGAACGCAGTAGATGGCGATGAACTCAATCCATCGGGTGGGCTTGACAGTCGCCACCCTGGCGACTGTGGTCACGCTGGCCGGAGCTCTTGTCGTACAGGGCTACGTGGCCGCCGAACAAGCGGCCGCACAGGCGGCAGTTCCGGCTGCAAGCGACGCATAGGCGACGGCGTCCGTGGCTCCGGTGATCGTCTATGTGAATCCCGCGCCGATGGCGGCACCGGCGACTCTCCGGGAACGCCCAGTGGTTGGTCCGGGCGTGTTGTTCCGCGACCATCTTCTTGTCGGCCCCGGAGTCGTACAGGACGAGGTCGATTGAGTTGAGCGCGTCGTAAGCAAGGAGGCGGGCGCGATGCTCGGACGTTAGGAGAGGCGTCATAATGGCACAAGCAGACCCCGGCGGACGGGGCGCAGCCTTGGGCGAGGGCCCTCCAGTTTTTCCCGCGCGACGCGGTGTCCCGATTCTGATCAGTGCCTTGTGGCCTGCATCGCGGTCGTGGCCTCCTGCCGCCGTCCCACTCTTTACAATGGTCGGCCGGTCCGTCTGACCAGTCCAATACGGTGGTGGGGACAGTGAGCCGCTCAACGTGGCTACAGAATCTCAGCGTGAAGTCGTGGCTGGTCGCGGTGGTGGCCGCCGTCGCGCTGGTCGCGGGTTGTGCGCCGAACACCCAGACGCGCGGAAGTGAGTCGAAGGAGGCTCTGGTAGAGGCCTACCTGACCGCGCTCCAGGCAGGCGAGTCGAGCGCTATGCTCTCGCTCGTCAGCACGCGCGTCGAGGCCCAGGCAGAGGCAGCTGACGCGACGGCACTGGCGTTCTGAGCGAAGCAGACGACGTACTCGTCCGGTGAGGCGTTGAAGTGCTCGAGCACGCGAGCTCTGGTGCGCACCACCCACTCGGTCATCGCCGCCGACGCGGCATTGCTGGAATGTGGGTTGCCAAAGACGCCACCAGTCAGCAGGTCGGCGTGCTCTCTTATCTGCTTCTCGGAGTACATGCCCCCGGCTGTGTGGTCGAGAAAGACGTTGCCCGCGCGATCCAGCCGTGCGTATTCGGTCGCCCGCAATTGATCCAGCACGTGAGTCGCAGCGTAATCTGGATGGTCGAGTATGTAGGCCGCCTGGGCGTCCGCCAATGGTGCCAACTGAGTTGGTTGCATCGCAGTGAGCTTGGCCCCGCGCCGCAGTCGAGTCAACCCGGGGCGCATGGGACGGCGGAGTAGGGGAGACTCTCAGCTCCTCCAGGCGGGTCGGACGGCGATCTTACATTTGGTATGCTCACCCACCGGGGCCGGCTGGATCGACCAGTAGA
>JAYVMQ010000026.1:0-6046 GCA_043758855.1 Chloroflexota bacterium | reverse complement strand
CAACGGCCCGGGACTTTGCTCGCACCATCCTTACCGGATCGATGATTGTCATGGCCGCGGCCATGGCCCTCGTCATCATCTTCGCCCCACAGACCGCCTCGTTTGTGGCGCCCGGCTACGAGGGCAGCCAGCGCGATCTGTACGTCGGGCTGCTCCGGGTGATGGCCCTCGGCCAGATCGTCTTTGCGGCCTCGTTCGTGTTGGGCGAGGTACTCGTGGCGGAGCGGCGCTTCCTGTCCTACGGCCTGGGTGACTTCGCCTACAACGCCGGCATCGTGGCCGGAGCGATGCTTCTCTCGGGCGCGTTCGGCATCTATGGGGCGGCCATCGGTTTCCTGCTCGGTGCGCTGGGCCACCTGGGCATCCGCCTCGTCGGCATCTACGGGACCAGCTTCCGCCCGCAGCTGTCGTTGTCGCTCAGGACGAAGGGCTTGGGCGAGTTCGTTCGACTGTCGCTGCCCAAGATGATCAGCCAACCGATGGGCACGTTGATGCTGATCTACTTCGGCTCGCTGGCATCGACTCTCGCCCCCGGCTCGGCCACCTCGTTCAACTTCGCCCGCAACTTCCAGAGCGTCGGCGAGAGTGTGGTCGGGCTGGCCTTCGCCACGGCGGCCTTCCCTGCCCTATCCGCGGCGGCCGCCGCGGGCGACAAACGGGTCTTCAGGCGAGTTTTCAGGACAAATCTGGCCACGATCGCGTTCTTCTCGACCTGCGCCGGTATCGGCCTGCTCCTGTTCGGCGGGCTGGCCATCAGGATCCTGTTGAGCGGCGGCGCCTTCGACGAAACTGACGTTGCCAGGACCACGATGGTTCTCATGATCTTGGCAGTCTCCGTGCCATTCGAGAGCCTCGTCGAACTGTTCGCGCGGGCCATTTTCGCCACGCACAACACCGTCGAACCGACGGTTGCCGCCGCGGTTGGATTCGTGACGGGAGTGCTCACGACCATGACCCTCTCGAGCCCTGCCGGATTGGCCGCCATTCCGATCGGATATGTGGCCTGCCGGGTCGCTCAGCTGACCGTCCTGGCGTTCTTCCTACAGCCGAGAATGGCCCGCATTGGCGGCGCGTCGCGCCGGTCCCGGGCAATCGTTCGTGATCGTTGGGGCGGCATCCAGAGCGCCAATCGCCGAGCGATGACCACCGGCCAGTTCGTCCTGCTCGCGGTCCTGCTGGCCGCCCTGAGCGCCGGCACGCTGTTCGCCGGAGCGCAGGCCCTTAGCCACTCATCGATTGGCGGCGAGCCGCACACTACGCCCTGGGCTCGCACCAACGGCACCCGCCAGCCAGATCTCACGCTCCCGCCGGCGACGCCTTCGGTATTCCTCTCGGCCTCCGCATCTGCTCCGGCGCAGGGCCCGACGCTCTCTACGACGCCATCTACGACGCCATCTGGCGGTCCCGGCACTTTCGTCATGGACCTCTATCGCGAAGGCGATTTCGTCAGCGAGTCAACGGACAAATGGTGCATTCCCGCGGCAATGCAGACGTCCATGAACATCATGAGCCTCAGCCCCGACCCCTCCCGTGACACCCAGGCCAAGCTCTTCGATCTGGCCGTCTCGATCGCCGGGTTGCAAGGCGGCGGCACAGACCCCGAGGGCTGGGCCGGAGGCCTCTCCTCGCTGGGCTACGGTAACTTTCAGGTGGGCGCCAAGCTCAAGATGGTCGATGCCATCCACACCGTCGCGAAGCAGATACGAATCACCCAGCGCCCGGCCGGGTTGCTCGTCTGGAAGGGCTGGCACGCCTGGGTCGTCTCCGGCTTCACGGCCACGGCCGATCCCGCCATCACGGACAAGTTCACGGTCCTATCTGTGCGCATTGAAGACGTTTGGTATCCGCGCGTATCGACGCTATGGCCCAAGTCCCGCGCGCCCGACGCTGACGTTCCGGTCGCGGACCTGGCTACGGACTACAAGGTCTGGGTCCAGGCCAAGTTCATTCAGGGCCGCGACGGCTATTTTGTATACGTGATCCCGGTGGCATAGACCGCCTGGCGGCGCCGGGCAGCGATCCTCATCGGCGACGTGATCGCCTCGACGGCCTCCCCGCGCGTCCTGGCCTCGCCGTTCAGATCGCTCCGCGAAATCCCTAATGCGGAACCGCGACGCCACTTTGGCCGACTGACCGCCTGCCTTTTGCGACGGCACCAGTCCACGTCGCGGGACGGAACAGGCCTCAAGGGACCTCGATTTTCAGGCTATCCAAAGGATGTTGGCCCCTTTTCCGCGGTGATGTGACCACAGGTGCGCAGGGCGAAACGGTGGCGAAGAAGATGAACCAGAGGCCGCGGCCCGCGCGTACCCCCTATGCACCCCTTCGAGACGAAGAGGGCCGATCGAAGCAGGATCCACGGGCAAAGGATCCAGGAGAGACGACATGAGTGACAGCTCACGGTGGACATCCATGGCCGGCCTGGTTGTCGGTGTAGTTTTCGTGGCGAGTGCGTGCTCGGCCGCCGTCGCAACCCCATTGGCCGCGACAGGCGGGGCCGGTGCACCAGCTGCCGCGAGCCTCACCTTGGCCTCAACTAACAGCCCAACTCTGGGAGCCTATCTGACCGGGCTGAATGGCATGACGCTCTACGTCCTCACCAAGGACACGGCCGGCACCAGCTCCTGCACCGGCGCCTGCGCGACCAACTGGCCGCCTCTGACCGTGGCCAGCGGCGCGGCCATCACTGGTCCCAGCGGCGCCACGGCCGCGTTCGGCACGAGCGCCCGGACCGACGGAACGACCCAGGTCACATACAACCACTGGCCGCTCTACTACTTCGGCGGCGACTCCAAGGCCGGCGACACCATGGGCCAGGGCAAGCTCAACACCTGGTTCGTTGCGCCCCTAAGCGGATCGCTCGCGTCCGCGGCGCCGGCCATGAGCCCGGCAGCCGTCCCTTCCGCGGCTCCCTCTCTGAGCAGCGGCTACTGATAGCCCAGCGGCCCAGCGGCCCAGCGGCCCCGGCGCCGCCACCGGATTACCCCCAGAACCCGCCGGCGCCCGACCGGCGGGTTCTCTTGCATTACGGGAGAAGTACCGCCGCGAATGCCTCCGCGATGGCCCGGTACCCTCGGGCGTTGGCGTGGAAATCGGGCCCCAATGGCGGCGGCGCTGCGCCCCACGTCCACTGGCAGGCCAGGGCAACATTCGCCGGTACCGGACCGACGTTTGGCAACTCCACGATGGTCTCAAAATCAGTCGTTCTGAAGATCCCTTCCACGTCCGCGAGTTTCAGTCCCGCAGCGCGGTAGATCTCGCGGAGATGGGCGTTGATCGGCACAACCGCATCCCACACGGACGACCGGGCGATAGCTTGACCTTCAGGGCCGAGCAGCCACATCGTCAGGAACGGATCGTAAGTCGTCATGCCAACGATTGGCACCTGAGGACCGGCGGCTTCCTGCAGCCGACACAGGATCCCGGGTAGGTTACGGCTGATGCTGGCCAGCCCAACCGGTATCGATTCCAGCGAGTACTCCGGTATGTCGTTGAGGCCGATATCGAGGGTGACGAACTCAACCGAGCCGCGACGCTTGCGCAGAAAGGCGACCGCCTCCTCGAGCTGGCTGCCGTGCGGGTAGGTCGTCAGTCCGCCGTTGATCAGCGTCTCGGTCGACTCGCCCGGGTAGCCAAGATTGACCGTCCGAAGAGACGGCAGGATAAGTCGGGCTATCGAGGCTAGCTGGTCAGCGTAACCCTCGTCGGTTCGGAACTGAGACTCCTCGCGGCCGATGGGCTGCACTCCCACAGCCAGCGAGTCGCCAAGCGACAGATAGTAGGTTGGGGCCGCGTCATCGATCGTCATGGCCGGCCGTGCGTCTCCGAGGTGCTTGTCTCCGTCTCGGCGAGCCTAGCAGCCGCCGCCGTCGCCGAGTGTCGCCCGGCCGACACCACTCCGCACGGCTCAGTCCTGGACCGGTGATACTGGCCCCTGACAAAGCAGGCCTTCCCGCCGAGCCTGACCCAAGGCGCATTTGGCGACCGGGGCGGCGTTTCGGTCCGACTACCAGAGGCGATCGCCGGTGCTCGACGCGGCCCAGGGAATCGAAGCGATCGTGGACGAAGTGCCAATGACGGCCGGCCCAACCCACGACCTGGACGGGCGTCCCACCAAGCCCCTGCCGCTCGGACATCTGATTCGGATCTCGATGTACTGGCTTGGCATATCGGCCGTCTGGAGCGGGATTCTCGACATCGTCAACAACCGGCTGCAGTACACGGGCCTGGTTCCAAAAGGCAGCGAGGGGCTGGGCGGGCTCCAGATCGCGCTCGCCGGCACGTTCATCGCCATCCTTGTCCAACCGACCATCGGCACGATCAGCGACTACACGATGACTCGCTGGGGCCGCCGGAAGCCGTACATCTTCATCGGGGCCGCCCTTGATCTCGTTTTCCTGTGGGGCGTCGCAACGTCTAGCACGTTGCCGGCCGTTGCGGCCTTCGTGACGATGCTCCAGTTCAGCTCGAACTTCGCCCAAGGACCGTTCCAGGGCTATGTCCCCGATCTAGTCCCCGCCAAGCAGGTCGGACTCGCGTCGGGACTGATCGGCCTGATGGCCGCCCTCGGCAACGTGGCCGGCTACGCGGTGTCGGCCGTGGCTCTGATGCTCAGCCAGACAGACCCCAATGCCTTCATCTACGGCACCATGGCCATCGGGTTGATCGAGTTCCTGACGATGCTGAGCGTCGTTCTTAGCGTCGACGAGGGCAAGACGGCCAAGCCTCGCGGGGGCAAGTCGTGGTTCGCGATCGCTCGTGAAGCGTGGGGCACCGACATCCTGCGCGAACGGAGCTTCTTGTGGTTGGTTGGCTCTCGCTTCTGCATCCTCACCGGCGCGGCCCTGTATCCAATCATGGCCACTTTCTACCTGGCCCAGGTCTTTGGCTTGGACCAAAGGGCTGCCGGTGACACCAAGCTGGTCCTCCTCGCGGTGGTCGGCGTGTGCGTGACTCTCTCGGTTGTGCCATCCAGCCGGTTGTCCGACAAGGTCGGCCGCAAAAAGGTCATCTACGCCTCGTGCCTCGCCGGCGGGTTGGGACTCGGAATTGGCGCGCTGGCGCCGACCCTGCCCGTAGCCCTTGCCGGCGCCGCCCTTTTCGCCATCGCCGCCGGTGCCTTCCTGGCCGTGGACTGGGCACTCATGAGCGATATCGTTCCGAAGGCCTCTACGGGCCGCTACATGGGCATCTCCAACGTGGCCACGGCCTCGGCCGGGACGGTGGCTCTGGCCCTGGGCGGCGCCGCCGTCATGGACACGGTGAACCACGCCTTCGGCTACGGGACCGGGCCTCGCGCTGCCCTCGGCTTCGGTGTGGTGTGCTACATCCTCGGCGCACTGCTGCTCAAGCCAGTGGTGGAGCGGCGGCGAGAGTTTGTAGCGGCTCCGCTCGAAACGGCCTCGTAGCGGGAGCGGCCTCGTAGCGGGAGCGGCCTCGTAGCGGACAAATCGCGGGGCCCAGACCGGGAGTAACCTTCTTGCGGAGGTGGCAACAACGGCATGAATGCACTCGGACAGCGGCTCCTGATTCTCGAGCCTCAGTACCGCCAGCGAGTGTGGGGCGGACAGCGCCTCCGACGCTCTGACCCGCCGATCGGAGAGGCCTGGATCGCATATGGCCCGAGCCTCGTCTCAAACGGTCACCACGCCGGGGCAACACTCGACGCGCTGATGGCAAGTCACGGCACCGCCCTAATGGGTACGGCTGTTGCCCAGCGCTATCCGGCAAGATTCCCGATCCTAATCAAGCTGCTGGACTGTGCAGATTGGCTCTCCGTCCAGGTCCACCCCAATGACGAGCAGGCCCGCCGACTCGTGGGGCCGGACGAGTTCGGCAAGACTGAGGCGTGGTACTTCCTGGAAGCCTCGCCCGGCGCCGAAATCCTCGCCGGCGTGAAGCAGGACGTCGACAGAGCCACGCTTGCCGACGCGATACGCGACGGCCGCGTCCTCGATGTGGCCGAACACGTGGGAATCAGTTCCGGGGAGGCCTTGCTGATCCCGGCCGGCACCCTCCACGCCCTCGGTCCAGGTCTATTGCTCTA
>JAYVMQ010000025.1:0-6762 GCA_043758855.1 Chloroflexota bacterium | reverse complement strand
TCTTGGAATTGGTCGATGCGGTCGATCCCGTCTTTGAGTCCCTGGTCGTCGGATTGCTCGATGGCCAGGTCGATCCGACTGGTTTCCCCGACTACAACGCCATCGTGGGCGGTGTCGCCTCGCACTGGGACGAGATCACCGGCGATCTAGTCGTCC
This sequence comes from Chloroflexota bacterium, assembly GCA_043758855.1. Classification (GTDB taxonomy): domain Bacteria; phylum Chloroflexota; class Limnocylindria; order Limnocylindrales; family CSP1-4; genus Fen-1039. The sequence continues at coordinate 6,606 of JAYVMQ010000025.1, read as the reverse complement.
GTGCTGTCGTGGGCTGGGGGGGTAAGGGTGTGCGCGGCGACACGGATCGCAACGCCGCCCGCATTCTCGGCGGTCTTTTCAACAACGTCGTCGGCGACAGCCACGCGATCGGTACCGTCGTGGTTGAACGGCCCCAGCCGGCGGTAGGTCCGGGTGGGTTGGTTTGTGCTCACTGCGGCTTCAGTTCTGGTCACGAGCGGGCGTTCTACTGCCCCAAGTGCGGCATGCGGATGTCGCGCGGGTAGCGCATCCGCCGGGAGGTATCTTTGCCGATCCACGATTACGTCTGCTTGAACTGTGGTCACTCGATGGAGGTTATGCACTCCGTCCACAGCCACGGACCGGATGCCTGTCCGCAATGCGGCGGCAAGATGAAGAAGACCCTCGCCGCGCCGTCAGTTCACTACAAGGGCACAGGCTGGGCCCGGAAAGAACGCGCGGGAGCGAGCAAGGGCGGCCAGACCGCCGCCAAGGAGTCGGGATCGAGTTCCGGCGAGGCCACTACAACTGATCCGGCCCCTTCGTCGGACTCGGCTCCAGCGCCCGCCCCCGCCGCAGCCCCAGCGCCGTCGCACGAGCCGGACTGAGCGATGTCAAAACCACCTGCCGACTGGATCTCGCTTTCGGAGGCGAGTGCACTGCTCGCCTCTGCCAACGTCAAGTTCACGTCCGGGACAATCGGCCGGTGGGCCCGAGTTGGCCAGCTGCAGAGCATCAAGGTCGGGAACAAGCGTTTCGTTCGGAGGGCGCAGGTGAGGTTATTGCTGCGGCCGCACGGGCTTGCTAATTCGGGCGATGAACTGCAGCCAGGGTTCTTCGAGGAACTGGACGGCTGATCGGGTTGTGGCGCGGTGACCCTGAGGCGTCGGGGATACTTCTGGCCCCGGCCGTGACTGTGTCCCTGCGGCGCAGGATCACCCTTCGAGGGTCTCGGAAGTAGTCAACCCTTCGGCATCCGGACTCATCGATCCGCGTCGATCGATCAGGCTTGCTGGGTCCCGCAGCGTCGGCAGAAGCGAGCCTGCGTGGAGACCGGCAATGCGCAGTGGTGGCACACCCGGACTGTGCCACGGCTCATCACTTCCTGTGAAGATTGGGCCCACATCTCCGCGGCAAAGAGCGGTTGGGCGTGCTGGGCTGCTACGACGGCGGGAAGGGGTGCTGCGGGGCCTGGCCACGTGCCGCGGTGTGGATTTGGGGCGGGCCAACTTGCAGCGAACGGAGGCCACGAGACCGGGGGCTTGGATGGCGCGGCACCCGTAGCTTGACGACTAGGGGCGGGCTGTGAAGTGGTCTTCCGACGCTCAACTTCGGCGACCTGTGCGTCCGCTTCGGGCCGGGCCGTAACCTCGATCTGCGTGACTGGTTCCGCCGTGGCAACTTCGTCGGGCTGGCTGTTCGCGGAGTGTGTCACGGCCATCTCGTGGATCGCGGCCGCCGACCGGGCTTCGGTAGGAGCGGCCGGTTCCTGCGGCTCAGCCGCGAGTGTGGCGTCAGAGCCGGCAGGCTCAAGTTCATCGGGCGCCGGCGTATTGGAACCTTGGTAGGCCGGTTGTGGCACGCCAGGCGGCGTCAACACGGCCTCGGCCACGGCCTCGGCCACGGCCTCGGTAATCCCTTCTGGGAGCGGCCCCGGGGCAGCATCATGTGCGGCCAGCTCGTTCGATACGTCGGCCGGAAGGTCGGCCGCCACGTCGGCCGGAAGGTCGGCCCGAGGGTCAGCGACACTCGGATCCTCTGCCCCGCCCGACCAACGGCGGGCGCTGAGCGGAGATTCAATCCACGGCGTGGCATGCGGCCACTGCTCGGTCGGGACGCCGCCCCCGGCGGTCGGTTCGGGTCTGGCGGGCGTCCCTCCCGTGTCCTGGGCACGATGGTGGCCGAGAAGGCGGGCCACGAAGCCGGCTGCCTCGACTGGTTCGTGGCGGGTGTCCGCCGGTGGGGCGGGCTGGACGGGAAGAACGGGAGTCTGCGCCATTGGCGAGGCCGAAGCCAGGCTTGACTCGGGCGTCACCGGCGTTTGCGCCTGCGGCACCGGGGTCATCTCGGCGATGGCCCCGGCCGTCAAGTCCAGAGCCGCCGAGATGGCGGCGAACGGCTGTGACGTGACCACCGGCTCCCAGGTGGGCACTGTCGATCGGGACGGGATCGTCTCCAGGCCAGCTCCGGCGGCCTGCCCGCCTGCATCCTCGACCAAAAGTGCCGATGCCGCAACCGGTTTACCCGATTCCGGATGGCTTAGTTCTGCCTCTACTAGGATCATCTCTTCGGCCGTAAGGGTCATCTCAGGAGCGAGCTCATCGGCCGCAGGCCAGACGCTCCATGCCTCCGGGTCGGCGGCCATGCGCGCACTCAGGCCAGTCTTGTCGTTCGAGCCTGTATCGGCCGTCGCGGGTCCGGGCAGGTCCGCGGTGGGCCAAGTGGCGGGCTGCCCAGGTGCCGTCGGCTGGTCGGCCTTGGGAGTGAAATGGTCTTGCCGAGCCTGCGGCGGGATCATCGGGCTGAACTGCAGGGGTCCAGGCCACCCCGCCGGCAACGAAGGAGTGCTGCTGCTGGCCGCTGTGTCGCCTTCGGGATCACTGAGATTCAACCAGTTGGGGTCCCAGCGTGCGACCGGGGTGCGTACGATGAGGTGGCCTTCGGGCTCCACGGGTGCGCTGTCTGCCTGAGGGGCGCAGGAGAGGCAGGCACCGACCTGGGCGTTCCAGCATTTATCACAGGCATACTGCCGGCATGTCATGCAGAAGTTGAAAGCCTTGTGGAAGGCTTCCGTCATGCGACTGGCATCGCCGCTCTCGTATTCCAGTCGGGCTGCGGTAATGGAATCGCTCATCGACTGGCCGTCGGTCAGGACGAAGTTCTTCAGGCCCTTGACCAGGACGCGCGCTCTCTTGAGCGAGAGGCGCTTTGAGCCGCTCGCCGAGAAGACGTGGCGTAGGCCGCACCGCTCGCAGTACGAGTCGGTCAGTTCTGGCATCTTTGCTCCGAGATCTCGCAGGCCGAATCGAGTGAAGCCGGCGCAACGCTCAATGCCGAGAGTACGCCGATCCGCTGATTACGGCAGTGGCCCTTGTGGTACTCGTTGACGTGGCCCGAATGTCCCACCTTCTGAAAGGTTAGTCGCAAGTGAGCCTTCCGGGCGCGGCTTTCGGACGACCTTGCCTTCGTCCGCTTCTCGCGGCAGGGCTCCGGGTGGTTATCCTGCGGGTGTCCCATGTAGGATGCAAACTCGGTCCAGCTTTATCGCGCTGAGAACTCCTGAGTCATCTCATCGTAGTATGAGTCGGCCTTCCTTACGTCCCAGCAGGAAGGCTTCACGAAACCTGAAAAGGCTCGGTGGCACGATCGAGGGCCACCATCCGGCTCGAGTCCTGAAGAGAGAGTCATGACCACGATTCAAGAGACCGGCGAGAAGGTTGCGGCAAACGTCGAACGGGTAATCATCGGCAAGCACCACGAGGTCCGGCTGACCCTGGTCGCTCTGCTCTGTCGCGGCCACCTCCTCATCGAGGACGTACCCGGCACCGGCAAGACGATGCTCGCCAAGGCCGTGGCAAAAAGCCTCGGCTGCAGCTTCCGCCGGATTCAGTTCACCCCGGACCTGCTGCCGTCTGACGTGACAGGGCTGTCGATCTACAACCAGAAGACGCAGGAGTTCGAGTTCAGGCCAGGCCCGATCATGGCCCAGGTGGTCCTGGCCGACGAGATCAACCGGGCGACGCCAAAGACGCAATCGTCGCTGCTCGAATGCATGGAAGAGCACCAGGCCACGATCGACGGCACGACCTACCCTATGCCCGAGCCGTTCCTCGTCATCGCCACCCAGAACCCGATCGAGTACGAGGGCACCTTCGCTTTGCCGGAGGCCCAGCTCGATCGGTTCATGCTGCGCATTCGCCTTGGCTATCCGAGCCCGGCCGATGAGCAGAGGGTGCTGGACCAGCAGAAGTTGAGACATCCCCTGGACGACCTCACCGAGGTCCTAACCGTCGACGAGCTGCGAAGTTTGCAGGCTGCCGTGCGCGAGGTCTACTTGGACCCGAGCGTCGCCAACTACATCGTCCGAATCGTCAACGCCACCCGGACTCATCCTGATGTCTACCTCGGCGCGTCGCCCCGTGGCTCGCTGGCCTTGTACCGCACCGGCCAGGCCCTGGCCGCACTGGCCGGCCGCGACTTTGTCATTCCCGATGACATCAAAGCCCTCGCCGAGGTCGCGCTGGCTCATCGACTCATCATCAAGACCAGTTCGTCGATGCACGACATCGATCCGCGCCAGGTGATAGCCGAGATCCTCAACACCGTTCCGGTGGAAGAGGCCCAGGTCGCGGGAGCGGACCGGCGCGGCGCAACTAGCGCGGATGTGGCCCGGGTTGGCAGTGCCAAACATGGCGCCACTAGCCCGGTCCGCCAGTAAGTCCGGGAGCGTCGTGCGGTGATCCGGCGCCTCGAGTTCCTGCTCGTCGCGGTCACCTTGTTGATCGCCGCGTTCTCGAGTGGCTTGCCATTTCTCTTCTACGTGGTCTACCTAGGGCTCCTGGCCATCGGGGGCAGTTACGTGCTTACTCGATCTGGGCTGGCAGACCTCGAGGCGGGGTATCGCGTAGACCACAGACAGGGCCACGTTGGCGACGACCTGCGGACCACCTACAGCATCTCAAACACCAGCCGCCTGCCAAAACTCTGGCTCGAGGTTTACAACCCGACCGATCTGCCGGTGCCACTGCCAGGTCGGGCCCTGGGGCTGCGGCCCTGGGCCGAGCGGTCCTGGATCGCGATTGTGCCGTTGACTCGACGCGGGACATACCGGATTGAACCCATGGTCGTCCGCACCGGCGATCCGTTCGGCTTCTTCGAGGCGGCGGCGACGGTGGGACGGCCGACTGTCGTAACTGTTTTCCCGCGTGTGGTTCCACTGCCGCGCTGGCGGCTGCCGAACTCGAACCTCGAGGGTAGCCACTCCGCACCAGAACGGGCTCTCCAGACCACGCCGTTGGCGACAACGGTCCGGCCGTATGCGCCCGGCGACAGCTTCAACCGGATCCACTGGCGAAGCACGGCCCGTGTCGGCGAGATCCAGGTGAAGGAGTTCGATCTCGAGCAGACCGCAGACGTCTGGCTCTTCGTCGATCTCGAGTCACTCATTCAGACCGGCGAAGGTGACATCTCGACTGTCGAGGAGGCGCTCCGAATTACCGCGTCGATTGCCCACGACGCCATTCTCGAGAACCGGGCGGTCGGCCTTACAACGAGTGGACACCGCCTAGTGAGCATCCCTGCTGATCGAGGTACGAGGCAGCGCCAGAAGATCATGCAACTCCTTGCCGCTGTGGAGGGTGATGGCGGCACCCCGCTGGCTGAGATGCTTCTGGCAGGTGTGCCTAAGCTTCGCCGCGGCATGACCGCCGTCGTCGTCACGGCGTCGCGGGAGCGGCGTTGGGTTCGGGCTCTGACGTCGCTCCGGGCCCGTGGTGTAGCGGCAGCCGTGGTAGCGCTCGATGCCGCCAGCTACGACGTTGTGGGTCGACATCGGCGCAGCGACGAGGCCGATGCGGATCTGGCAAGTCAAGAGCAGAGGGCGCTGCGTTTCGCGCTGGCCGAATACGATATCAAGTGTCACGAGGTCCACGCCGGGGACAACCTGGGGGCGGTGCTTGCATGAGTGCTCAAGCTCGTCCCGATGTCGTTCGTCAGCCTCGGGAGCCGCTGTCCAGCGCCGAGGATTTGGGTCCGATTGGTCGCGTCCTGGATAGGCTGCGACCAGGCGAGGGTTGGGCCAGTTTGCTGCTGGTGCTGATCCTGTCCGGAGCGATGGGGTGGTCCATTGCCAACGCGCGCTGGATTCTTGGTCGCGACGAGCTGACCAGCTTCTTGATTTGGATTGCTCTTGCGGCGGCGTTGTGGGGTTACCTCAGTTCGCGACTTGGCATGTCGCCCTGGTTGGCGCAGGCGCTGGGCTGCTTCATCGGGGCTGTCGTAATAATCGAGGTCAGCGGAATGACCATTCCGACGGCCGACCCGAGCCCCGTCGGGTGGTTCCACGCGACCGCCAACTCGGTTACCCAGGCCTATCTCGATCTGACCTGGCGCCATCAGATATCTACTCTCCAGTACGGGCACTATTCTCTGGTCCTGGGGATCATCGTCTGGGGGACGGCCCAGGCCGCGGCCCACGACGTCTTCGGCCATCACCGTTCCGTGAACGGCGTTTTGCTGCTGGCGGTGGTCCTCATCGCCAACATGGCTCTGACGAAGAATTCCGAGAACCAGGATCAGTTCGTGGCCCTGGTCGTCTTCAGCGCGGCAGCCCTCCTTCTTCTGCTGCTGATGCACGCGGCCGATGAGCGGTCGAGTTGGCTGCGGCACCGGATCTGGCGGGGTCGCGAGTTCCAAGCGCCCCATATTCAAGGCGGGTTCGCGTTTGCGTCCGTGGCAGTGGCCGGGGCCTTGATCCTGACGACCGTCGCCAGCTCTGCTCCGCTGGGCGATTTCGTTAAGAACCTGAACCTTCGGGACACTTTCGGCTGGCTGGAGGGCTGCCGCGCTGAAGACGACCAGGGCCACGAACTGATCCTGGTTCTCGGAATTCTTCGTCAGAGCCATGTT
>JAYVMQ010000024.1:0-11543 GCA_043758855.1 Chloroflexota bacterium | reverse complement strand
CGGCGGCGTGGGCCTCGGAGAGCGCGCTGCTACCGCGCCGCCCCGAAGCCTTCCGTTCCGCCGACGTCCAATTCATGGTTGGGTCGCCGCCTTACCTGGCCGCGCCAACCGGTTCAACCGACCTAATGCCCGTGGCCACGCCGATCGCCTGATCGAGGTCGGCGATGATGTCGTCGATGTGCTCGATGCCGACGGAGACGCGGACCAGCTCCGGAGTCACGCCGCTGGCAAGCTGATCCTGAGCGGAAAGCTGCTGGTGGGTGGTTGAGGCCGGGTGGATGATCAAGCTTTTGGCGTCGCCGACGTTGGCCAGCAGGCTGAATAGCTTGACCGAGTCGATGAGCTTGCGCCCGGCTTCTACGCCGCCTTTGAGGCCGAAGGTCACGACCCCGCCGAAGCCACCCGACAGATACTTGGCCGCGTTCTTGTGGGCCGGGTGCGAGGCGAGGCCGGGGTAGCTGACCCACGAGACGGCCGGGTGGCCTTCGAGCCACTGTGCAACCGCCAGTGCGTTGGTGCTGTGGCGCTCGATCCGGAGCGGCAGCGACTCCAGACCCTGCAGGAAGAGGAACGAGTTGAACGGGCTCAGAGCCGGACCGAAATCTCGGAGCAGCTGGACGCGCAGCTTGAGGATGAAGGCCAGGTTGCCGAACGCGCCGGTGTAGCTGACACCGTGGTAGGACGGGTCCGGATCGACGAAGTCCGCCTTGAAGCGCGCCGAGGCCGTCCAGTCGAACTTGCCGCTGTCCACAACGACGCCGCCGATGGCCGTGCCGTGGCCGCCAATCCATTTGGTGGCCGAGTGGACGATGATGTCGACGCCCCAGTCGAACGGGTGCGCTAGGAGCGGCGCAAACGTGTTGTCCACGATGACCGGGACGCCGTGCTTGTGAGCGATCGCAGCGATCCCCTCGAAGTCCGGCACGTCCAGGCGCGGGTTGCCGATCGTTTCGAGGTAGACGGCCTTGGTCTTGCCGTCGATGGCCTTCTCGAACTCCTCGAGCCTGGAGCCGTCGACGAACTTGAAGTCGATGCCGTACTTGGGCAGCGTGAACTTGAAGAGGTTGTAGGTGCCGCCGTACAGCGAGGAGCTGGTCACGATGTTGTCGCCGGCTCGGGCAAGGTTGAGGATCGTTAGCGTTTCGGCCGCTTGGCCGGAGGCGACGCCAAGTGCGCCGACGCCACCCTCGAGAGCGGCAATCCGCTGTTCGAAAACGTCGGTGGTCGGGTTCATTATTCGGGTGTAGATGTTGCCGAACTCCTGAAGCCCGAAGAGGCGGGCGGCGTGGTCGGCGTTGTCGAAGACGTAGCTCGTAGTGGCGTAGATGGGGACGGCGCGAGCCTTCGTGGTCGGGTCCACGTTTTGGCCGGCGTGAATGGCGAGAGTCTCTCGGCGGAGGGCGGGAGTGGTCTGGTCGGACACGATGGTCTCCTGGACTTGGGCGCCTTGCGGCGGCGCGTGACTCGGCGTGTGGTTGACCCCGGGGAGCTCTGGGGTGGAGCGGTGGCGGTGGCGGCTGCCCGATGTGGTGCGAAGCGAGCTTCGCTTCGGAAAAATAAAGAACCGCGGCTCCTGCAGCGAAAGCTTTCTTTCGCTCGAGTCCGCGGCCCCGCGCCATCTGGTTCGGCTACTCTGCTAGGTGAGCCAGAACCTCAGACACCATCCTCCGCACTTCGGGGCCGCCAGGGCATGGACATCATGGATTCGCGCTGGCCAAGCGAAAGCGTGCTTTCGCTCGAGGCCTGGCGCGAATTCTCCTGGCGGCTGAAGGTGCTGGCGTTCATTGAGGGCGCAGTGTAAGCGCACAACTACATTTTGTGCAAGCGCCGCGCGATGAGACGCGGGCCGTGACACTGTGCGGTCCCGCGCGCAATGGGACCCCGGTTGCGGATCTCGATCAGGCCCTGGGTCGGGCCAGCTGACGCACCCTGTCTGGTCGTCCACTCTCCGAGCTGGCAGGGAACCTCGCCCTCAGGGAATCGTTGAGGCTGACGTCTCGACCTGGCCCGAGATCAGGTGTCGGCCCGCGCGGGAGATGATCGCCTCGAGATCAAGCGACTCGAACGACGTTGTGTCGACCGCCAGCAGCTCGCCGGGGAGTTGGAGCGGTTGCCAGCGACCCGCCGCGAGCTGGGTGTGGATCTCCTCGAGGATCGAGGCGTCCATATGCCCGGGGTGCCGTTGGGGCGCGCGCGCCGCGTAGCGCCCGAGCAGGATCTCGTCGGGGGCCCAGCAGAATAGCTGGAGGGCATCGAAAGGCCAGCGCGCATGGAGTGCGGCGAACTCGCCGTTCGAGATCTCAGGTCCGAAAGTGCCCTCAACCACCACGCTGCACCCGACTCGCAGATGCGCCTCGAGAAAGTGGAAGATCAGCGGATAGGTTGCTCGTCCGAGCCACCGGGACCATTCGCGATCGCCGCTCCCGAATGCCTCATAGAGCAGCTCCTTGATGCCATCTTTGGCGACCAGCGGGATACCGAGCCGTTCCGAAACTGTCACTGCGAGCGTCGTCTTGCCGCTGGCCGGAGGTCCCGTCACGACTAAGATGCGGGTCGGTGGGTGCAGCGTGGTTGTCATCGTTCGTTCCGGTTTCACGACCTAGAAGGTGGGTTTGCGGCGTTTGCCGGGTGTCGTGGCGTCCATGCGGGCCTGCGCCCGGCGCGTCAGCGGGTTCTCTTCGCCCAGCGTCCGGCGGTAGCCATCGACGACGGTGCGAGCCTGGTTGCGAGCGGCGATCTTCTTGCCGAGCAGCATCAGCGCCTCAACGTCGCGACCGACCATCTCGAGCGTGTCCGGATCCTCCGGACCGGGCGCCTTGCGCAGGATCGCGACCGCCTCGCCGTACTGGGCGTGGGCATCGGTTGGGTTGCCGAGCTTGAGGGCGATGTCGCCGAGATGACCGCGCAGGGTGGCAACGGCCCGGCCGCGCTTGCCCTGGATCTTCAAGTAGCCGTCCAGAGTGCGCTGGTAAGTGGCGCGGGCGGCCTCGCACTGGCCGAGCCGTTCCAGGGTTAGGCCCAGACCAAGACCCAGCTCGAGCGTCCGCGGGTCGTCGGCGCCGACGGCCTGGGCACGGCCCGCGTAGATCCGGCCCAGAGGACCGGCCACTCGTTCTGAGATAGTGCGGGCCTGCTCGCTTTCGTCGATGTCGTCGAGGGCCTCGGCTAGCCAGACCAGGCTGTCCAGGGTGCGTTCGCCCTTGGGACCGTAGAGCTGCTCGTGCGTCTCCACGAGCTGGGCCCAATAGCGGCGGGCCGACTCCAGCTCACCGACCTTGCGTAGTTCCCAAGCCAGCCCACGGAGAGCGTTGAGGGTTTCGTCCGCCTCCGCACCCAGGCGCCGGTCCTGGGTTTCGTATAACCGGGCGTAGGCTCGTCGAGCGTCGGCGTGAGCCCCCAGCTTGCCCAGGACGCGGGTCAATCCCTGGAGCGTCCAGACCGTGTCGGGTTCGTCGGGGCCAATGGTTCGGGTGCGAGCCTCCGCCAGCTCGCTCAAGCGCGCCGCGGCCCCGCTCAGATCGCCCAGTTGCTCCATGTTCCAGGCCAGGTCACCGATGGCCCATAGCGTGGCCGCGTGGTCCGTCCCGAGGACCTTCTGGCGCCTGTCGAGCAGCTGCAGGTCCAGGTCGTGAGCGCGCTTGTGGTCGCCGGTCCGGCCCACGGAATCCGCCAGGCCGGCAAGCGCGTCAAGTGTGGCGATGTCCTCGGGACCGTTGAGACGAGTCAGCTTGTCGAAGAGGTTTCGGTAGGCCGTCACTGCGGCCTTGGCCTCGCCGAGTCGCAGGATCAGTCGGCTGTGCTGGGTCATGGCCGAGATCGTTTCTGGCGCATCGGGTCCGAATGTCGTGATCGTCGAGGACAGGGCCTGCTCCGAGAGGGCGCGCCCGGAGGCCTTGTCGCCGGCGCCGACCAGCGCCCGGGCCAGGCTGAGCATTGCCTCTAGGGTATCGGCGTGGGTAGGACCGAGGACGCGACGGCTGCGATCGACCCGCTCGGCCAGAACCTCGCACGCACGCGGGTATTCCTCCATGGCGATCAGCACGCTGCCGAGGTTGGTCATCGTCCGAAGCGTGAGGGCGTTCTCCGGCCCGAAGACGCGGCGCTGCGCCTCCAGCAGCTGCTCGAACGTGGCCCGGGCCGCGGCATTATCACCGAGGGCGCGATGGGTCAGGCCGAGGTTGTGCAGGGCGCTCAGAGTTGCGGGGTCGTCGGCTCCGAGGGAGTTGCGGCGGCCGGCGTAGACGCGTTCGTACATTGCTCGGGCGATCGCGGGCTCCTCCATGAATGAGAGGGCCACTGCCAGACCATGGACCGCGGAGAGCGTGTCGAGGTTGCGCGGCCCAAAGACGCGCTCCGAACGTTCCATGAGGACGGTGTAGGCGTCGCGGGCGGCCTGGTACTCCGCAAGCTCGATGGTTATGGCAGCCAGACGCGCCTCCACCTCGATCGTGGTCGGGTGATCTGGCCCGAGGAGCTTGCGGCGAGCCTCCAACACCTGCCGGAGAACCGGCCGCTGGGACCTGGGATCTTCGATTCCTTCGAGGAGGACGCTGAGGTCCTGCAGTGCGGCGAGGCCGGCAATTACTCGAGCCGGGCCGCCGGCTGACACGCGATCCATCGACAGAACGAGACTCCTAATAGGCCCCCGAGCGCTCAATGATGCCAGAGTCGCCGCGGGACGGTCCGATCGGGTGGGCGCGGGTACGATTAGCTGCAAGGTCCGCCCGGCGCGGAGAGGTCAACCGGAGGAACTGCGGTGCGATCGATCGAGCTCGAGGTTCGAACGCAGGCGGGTCTGCACGCTCGGCCGGCGGCGGCCTTTGTTCTGGTACTGGTGGGCTTGGGCGTGGACGAGCTATCTGCGGATCCGGGCAGCCTCGACGGCGTCAGAGCGGCGCTCGCCGACGTCACCTCGGCCCAGCTGGGCGTTCCGGCGGCCCAGGCGCTGGCGGCCACGGACGCGGAAACGGTCCGTGGGGCCGCGAATGGGCTGGGGGCGCGGGGCTAGCGCGACCTAGGCGGCGGGCTGTGCGCCGTTGGGGCTCGCAACGGTTCGCAGCGAGGTGGCCAGGTCGCGGTTCACCAGAATCGTGCAGAACCACTGGCTGACTGACTCGTCGCAGAACTGGTATTCGAGGACTGCGTTCGTCATGGCGACTATCGCCGGGCGACGGTCTATGCCGCGGACCGGGTTGGCTGTCGGCGGTGCGTGCATAAAGCCCTCGGCGGAATACGGGCCGAGTTTCATGCTGACGCCGTTCTGCCTGGTGGCCAGGCGTCTGTTCGGGTCACCCCGAGGGCCGCTGGCCACCACGATGTCCAGCTCGTCACGATCGATCTCGAGCTGCTCCATCGTCTGCGTGTGGCCGTCGGCCGTGCTCACGAGGGTGGCCTCGCGCACCAAAATTGTGCGGCTACCGTTGAGCATGTCGGCCAGGCGCGAGCCTTCTAGGTCAATCTTGCCTTCGACGCGGCAATCGCCCGAAAAGCCGACGAAATCGATCTCTGTTGCCATTGTCTCCCCAGTCCGCTCCTGGCGTCCTACCGGAGTCAAGAAGATACGCTGAATGGGGCAATCGGCTGGCGCTAACCCACCCTGCGGAACGACTTTCTACGGCCCCGCAGGGTCGTTGGCCGTGTCGCCCGCGGGCTTGGCTCGGCGCCCACCGATGCGCCGCTCCTCGCCGCGAAGCAGCCGCCCGATGTTGTCGAGGTGGAAGAGCCAGATCAGGCCCGGCACACCCACGCCGTACACGAAGTAGATAGGCGCGAGCGGCGCGGTGTAGATAGGCGCGAGCGGCGCGGTCGCCGTGATCACGATCATGGCGATGCCGCCGATCAGGCTGGCGCTCAGCGACCCAAGCGATGAGATACGAGTCAGGAGGATCGTGAAGACGAAGACGGGGAAGATCGCTGCCAGGATGATCGGGGCGATGATGAGTGCGCCGCCCGTTGCGGGGGCGACGCCGCGGCCGCCGCGCAGGCCTATGAAGGGCGAGCGGCTGTGACCGACTATCGCGGCGAGGGCAGCCACGACCTGCGGAACGGCACCGCCGCCGATAGCCACCACCAGGAGTACAGCCACCGACGCCTTGGCCACGTCCAACAGTCCGGAGACCGCGGCCCAGCGGAATCCCACCGCTCGGGAGACGTTGGCCCCGCCTGTTCGGCCGCTGCCGATGGTGCGGGGATCGGTTCCTCCGATCAGGCGCGTAACGAGAATCCCAAAGGGTATGCCGCCGATTAAATAGCCGGCGACCAGTGCGAAGGCGACCCGGACGAGGTCAACGGTTTGCATCGCCGGGAATTATAGGACCGAGTTTGCATCCGAGAGCGCTGCCTTACGGCTTGCCACCGACTTCGGCCAGGAGCCGTTCCGGGTGGCCGCGGAACCAGGCCCGCCGCCCTGGATCGGCCGCCACCTCCTCGACGAGAGCTGCGAGGCGGCTGTTGACCGGCGTTGCCACGCCCACTCGCGCGCCAGCCCGGGCGACGGCGCCGTTCATCCAGGCCACTTCCGTCAGCTCGGCTGTGGGAGCGGCTGGCGGCGCTGACGACACGTGGAGCCGCAGCGACGGCGACTTACCGGCCCGGGCCCCGCCGACGGCGCGGGCCATGATCGGCCGGCCGAGCCAGACGGGTAAGCGGATGCCGCGGACGAGCCACGGGACAGGCGCGCCGGGCAGGGCCACGGGGCGCAGCCCCTGACCGGCCATAACGGCGATGGCTTCGAAGAGCTGGCGGCGCTCCAGTTCGTATAGACCTGGGTCGCGGTAGATGGCAGCGGCGTCAATGTCGAGGATGGCGCCCGTGGCGTTGGCGATGAGATTGGCGAGCAGCTTGGACCATTTCATCGGCGGCGCGGTGGGCTGCTGGGCGACTCGCAATCCCGCCCGGCCGAAGTCGTCGAGCAAATCGCCCACCAAGGGCCGAGCCGCGTCGTTCGCGGCCGCCAGTGCCAGTCCGCCTCTGCCCATCTGATGGACCTCGTCCTCCGAGACGAGCCGGGCGGGCGCGGTCAGTGAGCCCGCGAGTTGGGGCGCTGCCGGCCTGACCTCGGCCGCGATCTCCTCCGCGCCGATGCCGTTCTCGACGGTTAAGGTGGGGACGGTGGGCCAGAGCAGAGTCGGCGCTAGGGCCTCGCGGAGGGCCGGCATCTTGACCGCGACAAGGATGAGGTCCGGTGTGGGCGCGTCGGTTGTGCGGGTGAATCGGTGGACCGCGACTGTGACCCTCGTGCCGTCCGGGCGGATCAGCACGAGGGGCCGTTGGGAGTCCGGCTCGAAGATCCTGACGAGGGTCACGTCATACCCGACGGTGCCGAGCAGCGCGCCCAGTAACGAACCCACGGCTCCTGCGCCGACAACGAGGAGGCGCTTCGTGGAGTGCGCGGGCTCGGTGACGGCGTCGGCGGGCTTCGGGCCGCTCGAATCAGTGGTTTCGGGGACTGGCATGGCGCGGACTGACCTTATTCTTGATGCGGGATCGACGAGGTGCGGGCCTCGCCGGGCCTTGCCGGTCCTCGCCGGGTGACGTCGGCACGCCTAGACTAGTCGTCGCAGGGACTGCGCGTCGCGACCGTGATGACGCGGGTCGCAATCGCCCCCTTACGTCGGCAGAATCGGGAGGCTTTCGATGAGGGGTCCTGGCCGGAGCAGCGGTCCGCATCGGTGGATGCGCGGCCGGGGCGTCGCCCGCCTCGGCGTCGCGGTCGCGGTCGCCATCGCGGGCGTCGCCGGATGCTCCGGCGGCCAGGCCACGGCCCCGCCGAGCGCCTCTCCGACTGCGGTCACTCCGTCACCGAGCCCGGTCTCCGCGGCCACGGCCCGGGCCACGGCGACCTTCCCGGCTGCACCTACGCCCACTGCGGCCGGCGCCGGCCTGTTCACAGCGGCGGGCTCGACGGACGCGGCGCGTGTCAATGCCACTCTGCTGCGGGACGGGCGAGTCCTCATGGTCGGCGGCCACGATGACTCGGGCGATGCGGTTGCCTCGGCGCAGCTATTCGACCCCCGCTCGGGCGCCTACACCGCGGTGGCGGGCACTCTGCATGAAGCCCGGTTCGATCCGGCGGTTACCGAGCTGCAAGATGGCCGCGTGCTCGCAGCCGGTGGCGAGGGCGGCACCCAGGCCCCGCTAGCAACGGCCGAGATCTTCGACCCGAGTTCCGGCACATTCAAGGCCACGGGCTCCATGAAGACGGCTCGCTCAGGCGCTTCGGCGTTCCTACTGACGAATGGCAACGTTCTCGTGTTCGGCGGACGTGACGCCAGCGGTGAGGCTCTCGCCTCGGCCGAGGTCTTCGACCCTAAGTCGAGCGAATTCAGTTCGACGGGCTCGATGACGGCGGCTCGCGACGCCTTTGGAGCCGCCCAGCTACCCGACGGCCGCATCCTCGTCGTCGGTGGTTGCTGTAACGTCGCCAACCCGTACGCTTCGGCCGAGATTTACGAACCGGGCACAGGCGTATTCACGGTTACGGGATCGATGGGCGTTGGCCGAATGTTCCCGGCCCTTGCCGTTCTCGCCGATGGCCATGTACTCGTGGCGGGCGGTAACAGCAGCGCGGTTTATGAGAAGTCCCTCGCCTCTGTCGAGCTATTCGACCCTAAGACGGGCACTTTCACGACCACAGGCGATATGAAAACGTCGCGCGACGGACTTGATGCGACCCGGCTGCGCGATGGCCGCGTCCTGATCTCCGGCGGTGCTGGTGGGCTGGATGCCTCCGCGGAGCTCTTTGACACGGCCACGGGGGCGTTCACGCTGACCGGCAAGATGACAACGTACCGGGCCGGCCAGACCACGACCACGCTTCTGCAAGACGGGCGGGTTTTCATTGCCGGTGGCGGTGCCGGACAGGAAGCCCACAGCGCCGAGATCTACCAGCCTTAGCCGCGGTCGGCCGGATGTCGGCCGGAGGTCGGCGACGGCGTCTTGCAGCCCAGACTCAATCGGCCCAGACTCAACTGGAAGGAGAACCGTGATGACGCACATGTCGGCCGAGGAGGCTGAGGATTACCGCCGACCGGTGCTCGATGCACTGGGCCCCGACGATCCGTTCGAAGTCCAGGCCGGGGAGGTGGACCTTTGGCGCCGCCTGTTGGAGGCTGCCGGCGCCAGCCTTCGAATCCAACCTGCCGAGGGCGAATGGTCGGTCATCGAATGTCTCGGCCACATGGTTGACTCGGAAATTATCACCTCGGCCCGCTACCGCTGGGTCCTGGCCGAGGACCAACCGCCACTCCAGGGCTACGACCAAGAGGCCTGGACGGCCCGTTTCGACCACGCCCATGACGACCCGGCCCTGTTGTTGGACCTCCTCTGCGCCTTGCGGAACGGCAATCTGGCGCTGTGGAATCAGGCCACGCCCGTCGATCGCACCCGGACCGGCATTCACGCCGAGCGCGGGCCCGAATCCTTCGAGCTGCTCTTCCGTCTCCAGGCCGGCCACGGCCGCGTGCATCGCAGTCAGGCCGAGCGGGCCATCGCCGACGTTCGCCGCGCCAGGTGGCTCAGTAAACCCTACGGCTGAACGCCGTCGGCAGCGGCGATCTCGGCCAAGCCGGAGTTCTCAGCAGGAACAGTAGGTCTACCGCCAGGGGATCGGAATGATGCCATCCGTGCGGGCCTGGGCGACGTCGACCCAGCCATAATCTGCATCGCCGGCCACCACGTGGGGCTGGGCGTCGGTCCACTCAGTGTTGCCTTGGTGAGCGGCATCCGTGAACGTTGCCGAACCGATCATCGTCGTCTCGACGAAGTAGTAGGAGTCGTTCTTGCTGTCGAGGCGGATTGCCACGTAGGCGTGGCCGGGAACCATGATGATCGCGGACTCCAGCCCGAGCGCCTCGGCCGTCGAAGCGTACAGGAGGGTCAACTCGATACAGTTTCCGCTCGCCTGGTCGAGAACCTCGCCCGGCAGACGGATCCGTTGCGAGGAGCCCGAGGCGAATGAGTCGGTCGTGCCAATGTAGGTCACGTGGTAGTCGGTGGCCTCTGCCTGCCAGATGTCCGACAGGCGCTGCCACACGCTCCCACTGGTGTCGTTCGCGCTGTCGTAGTGGCTGGTGATGGCGCCGCTGGGGTCGTAGTTAGCGGCGGCTCGGACGAGCGCCTCCACTCCCGGGTCGGTCGGGGTCATCATGGCCACCACGAGGTTCCAGTCCTCCTGCTGGGTGAATCCCTTGATCGTCCATGGGAAGTCGCGACGTGAGGTGATGAGCGTTGGGCTGGTCTGGTCTAGCACGGTCCGGGGCTGGCCTGATTCGAGGTACGAAACGGAGACGTGCAGGTCGGCCTGGTGCTGGCTGTTGAGACCGTCTATGGCGGCCGTCGTCAGGCGCGGGTTCTGGCGGATTTCCTCCGTGGCTCCGGCTGACACGGTGATGGTGTCGCTGGCCTTCCCGGTGTAGCCGCTGACCTCGCTCGCCACCACGACCTTGACCGGCGATGTGTTCCCGTTCGTGACCGTGACGATGACAAAGTCGTCGAGGAACTTGCCATAAAGATGGGCGATGGGCGTGACCAGTTCGGATTTGTAGGTGTAGTCGGCCGTGATCTTGTCAACGGTGACCGAACCGGCCGTTGCGCGCGGAGCACCCGAGGCGACCGCCTGGGACGCCTTGGCGCCCGATGCGTCCGGGATGGTCACATGAACGCCACTGGCGGCCGGGACGGCGGCGGCGGCGGAGGATCTGACCGGTGGCCAAGAAGCGCTTGAGGTGCCGCACGCGGCCAGCATGATGGCGACCAGAGCGAGGGCTCCGATCTGCCCGTAAGTATTGCGCCGCGAACCCATCGGAACCTCCCGGCCCGCACGGGGCGGGATTGCTCATGGCCCAGATCGACCGGGTGATCGTAGCGTCAGCCCGGCCCGACTAATAGTGACCAATTCAGGGGAGCTCTGCGTGCCGGCGGACCGCTCGCGGGCGGGCCCGCGCGGAGTGACCTCAGCCGCGTACCACGCGCAGGTCGAGGCTCGACTGGTTCAGGACTTCAGCGCCGTTCGGGCCACACATGACTATGTTTTCAAGGCGCACGCCCCAGCGGCCCGGCAGGTAGATGCCCGGCTCGACGCTGAAGGCCATGCCTGCGCGGAGCGGAGTGGCGTTGCCGACCACTATGTAGGGATCCTCGTGGACCTCCAGACCGATGCCGTGGCCTAGCCGATGCGTGAAGTACTCGCCGTAGCCCGCGGCCGCGATAACGGCACGCGCTGTGGCGTCGACACGTTGGGCCGGAACGCCGGGGCGGACGGCGGCCGTCGCCTGGGCCTGCGCCCTCAGGACCAGCTCGTAGACGTGCCGGAACTCGGGCTCGGGCTCGATGCCCGTCTCACCGGCGATCCAGATGGTTCGGGTGGTGTCGCTCAGGTAGCCGCTCAATGTGCCACCCAGGTCGAGGACCACAGGCTCGCCAGCCGCGATTCTTCGGTCGCCCGCGTCGTGATGGGGCGAGGCGCCGTTGGGCCCTGAGCCGACGATCGCGAAATCGGCGAGGTCGTGGCCTTCGTCGATGAGCCGACCTCGAATCTCGCGGCT